>CAYNXT010000140.1:3826-4460 GCA_964401235.1 uncultured Planctomycetales bacterium | reverse complement strand
TGCCGGAACATGCCCTGATTCACCATCGCCCTCGCCACCCTCGGTGCCAGCAGATTTCCAACTTCTGCACCCAACGCAGGGGATAATGTCTCGCGAAGTCCTGGTAGTCCAGCAACCGCTGGGCTTCGCTGAAACAGTTCTCGCATGCGACTTAGCGAAAAGCGAAGCGCACCGTTCGGCCGGTGTAATACATCGTTAACCAGCACACCCAACACCGTCACACCCCCGGCTGCGGTCGCAAAACCATGACCCAACCGGCTGCTGCCAACTGGCCGATCCCAGTAGCCGAGCCGACCGGCGATCGCTTCGATAGCGGCGCGCTCGGCCGGTCTCAACCCGAACCCCATGCCACTAATCGTCCCAGGCCTGCGGAACGCTGATTGGTTGACTTGACGGCTTATCGAGCGGTAAAAATCGGTCTCGAGAGCCCGTGCCGCATTGGCTACGCCTACCTGCTCAGGTGAGAGCAGTGCACGCGGCGCCAACCGGTCCACCTGTAATCTCAGCCGCTCAAGCGTCGGTGATGCAATGCCCACGCGCCTGCCCGCATCGCGCATTCGATCCAGCGATCCCCGAAGCTGCCGCGCCGTCCTCCACATCTCTCTCGGAGCAGCAGGACTCTTCTGCTCACCCG
>CAYNXT010000140.1:0-3816 GCA_964401235.1 uncultured Planctomycetales bacterium | reverse complement strand
TCCTGCTAACTGACGCAAGTGGCTCAGGTGTTCGCGCACATGTTGGAGCTCGCTCAGGTAGGTCGCCATCTCCGAGGCCGGCGTACGAAGATTGAGATGTTGTGCCTCGAGCTGGTTGAGGAAGTCGCGCGCCACGAGATCCACCCGTACGCTCAACTGCGAGGCTCCATCCCGCGATGCCGTGTCCACCTGTCGTGCGAGCGCATCCAACGAATGGACGTTGACGCCCAAGTTGCGCGTATGCCGCTGCATGGCCGCAACCGTCTGGTTGATCGACCCGCCACGGATGCGGTCCATGGCCCGACCAATAAACGATGTGCTGCCCACCCGGGTGTTACCGGCTAACGAGGTGAGCTGGCCGAGGAATCCACGCACATCCGCGCTTTGGACAACCTCCTGCATCGCCACCGGCACCCCGCCAAACCGGAATGCATCTCCTTGAGCAGTCACAAAGCTCGAAAGCCCTCGCAGTGCACCTTGAGCATGCACTTTGACGTAATTGCCTTTGAAGCCCTCGTACTCATGAATCGCGCCGATAGCATCGCTGAACGTCGCACGAGATCCAAGCGTCTTCTCAAGGTGTCCCACGAGTGCATCCACTTCAGAATCGATCAGCATGCGCCCGTTGCGCTCTACGGTGAACGCGAGATTTCTAAAGAATTCGGTCCGCTGTTGTAGATTCTCTGTGATGTCTGAGTTGACCAGCCCAACACCCTTCCCCATCCCCGAAGACTCTTCGAAAAACTCAGTGAGCAGGTTGTTTTGATCCCTAACTTGCGGGATCGCAAACCGAAGCCCAACCCCAGCAATAGGCTCCTGGACAAACTCCTCAACCACAAACCGTTGCAGTCCACCCAACAAACCTGCAGACAAACGGCCACCGATCAGCACATTGTCGTATTCGTCAAGGAACTGAACCGCTCTAGAGGTAAGGGGCACGCGCTGCATCAGCGGTCTGAGCACAGGCCCAACAACACCTATCCCGGCACCCAATCCAGCGCCCATACGAGCACTTTGCTGGGTCACCATAGTGGCCTCATAGATGGCACCAAGAAGCGTTTGATCCTTCCGGAAGAAAATACTCTGCGTCTTTTTAGAATCGCCAACACCCAGCTTCGCCAGTGGAACTGAAATAAATTCATTGAACGGCACACCTGTTAGAGCTCCAAGTCGGGCGGTTGATATCGTTGCATCGTACATTCGCGAGATGTTAAAGCCGGCTGGGATTTGCAGCACTCCTGAAGCGATCTTGGATGCCAATGCGCGTGTACCCGCGCTAACCGCCCTATACATCGCCGCGGGGCTGCGCGGCAAAGACGCGAGACTACCCTCAAGCGCTTCAAGGGTTCTTCCTGCTCTCACCGCGCTAACGCCATTTCGGATCCCATACAGCGCCTTTGTGACTGCTCCATAGATCGCACCATGTTGAGCTCGCTCTCCCACTGGTAGCACTCTACCGCCAGGCATTGCGAAAAGTAGGCTGACTTCGATCGCAGCGGCAACTGTTTCACCGATCATGACACTTTTCATATAATTCATCTGGACATTCTGTGAAAGCCTAATAACTGTGTTATATATCTCGGTCACTAGGTTCCGAGCGGCCGCATATTTCCCCGCCTCCAGATAGGACGAGATTTGCTGAATCTGAGGGCTGAACCGTCGAAGCTCTTGCAAGCGAACATCGTTGCCGTAGATGTTGGTGTTAACAAAATGAATCAGACCCTCCTTTGCTGAATTGATAGAGGGTCCAAAGAAAGGTATGCCTTCTCCTATGAGTATGTTATAGGGATCGAAGGCGCGACCAAAAGCCTCAATCGTACTCTTCACACCTTCATAGGGCCGTGGTGCCTGAGGTTGCAACCAGGCAGCTTGACGATCCGCCAACCCAAGCTCCACGACATGACCTATCGTGTCCGCACGATCCAACAATCGATTCGCTCGACGAGTCATAAACTCCCTCCGAGAAGAACCTGTTGGGAGTTGATCCGCACGGAACATCAATTGAAGACCCTTCTCACGTGCCAGATGCCTGCGGCCAATTAGCTCATCGATGACCTCGTCGGCCTCCTCACGAAAGTCGCCAAACGTACTGAACAGTTGCTCATGCGCCTGGAGAAGTCTCTGCGTAGAGTCGCCCAAACTCCTAGCCTCGAGGCCGCGAAGGCGATCAGAAACCATCTGACCATCGCTTCCTAGGACAGGCGGGATGCGCAAACGCTCCACTCCAAGCTCTGTCGGGGTCAGCATGCTCAGCCGGACACTGCGTGTGGCCTCAAACTTCGCAAGCAGGCTTGAGTAACCGGGATTTTGACGCTTCAGCTCGTCGACCGTGTAGCCGCTCGCACCCGCCATCGATGCATGTCTCGTGAGGTATTCGACACTCATTTTCTGAAGCTCCGTGGCCTGTCGCTGCTCCCGCCGCTCGAGCCGGTGCAATATCCGTTGACGGATCGGATTGCTCGGGTCAAACCTCGCAGGGTCAAATTGAGGCGAATTCGGCCCAATCATCTCGTTTTTCTGATACTCAACAAACCTCTGGATATTCCGTTGAGCCCCTGCCACACCCTCATGAAGGAGGAATTGACCCGCGCTATCCAGTTGACCACCATGTTGCAGGAGCTTTATTGCCAACTTCAAATCGCGATACGACTGGCTGCGAGGCTCTCTCGCTAACTTCGGCACTGCGGCTAATTGATTGCCAACCAGAGAGTGCCAACCCAGGATACGTGCCCTGCGGACGTCCGCGAGCGCGTCCATGGTTTTCTGTGCATCGATCACGGGTGTCTGGAGTGACGCTTCGCGGAACAGCGTGCTGGCTGTCCTCAAGTCCCCTGACAAGAACGCCTGCCGAGTCACTTCAAGATTTTGCAGCTCGACTGACTTGAAGGAGCCCGCGGTAGGGATGGCTATCTTACGAGACCCGAGCCGATCCACGACCTGGCCATAGAGGCGCTGGGCCCGCTCAAGGTTGCCGTGCTCCAAGGCTGTCAGTGACCTCCTGAGCATGTGTCGCTCGGCCCGGTAGTCACGGTCACGCGGCACACCAGGCAACGTACCGCTAACGTCATCTCTGAGCTGAACCTGCGCAATCCTGGTGTTGAGGGCGTCATTAAACTCCTGCCGTTGAATCTCATCATGCATGAGTCGTGCGGTCGCGACGTCGCCTCTCTTGAATTCTTGAAGCGCTTTCACCGCGTTATCATGAAAGACGCCTTGATTCTGGGTAGCCGCCTTGCGGAGATCATGTACAGCGTGGATATCGGCTGATTGCATCAAGACATCGTGCGCATCAGCAATGTTTCCGTTGGCAAATAACTTGTCGGCTTTAACCGCCAAATCTTCGGCTCGCGCCAGCTCCGGGTCAAACAACGCGTCGAACGGTGCGACTGATTGCCCCAAGATTCCCGACTTAGACAGCCGCACCGCAACCCTATCATATAATGTCCGGGCGCGATCGACGTCGCCGGTCTCTAATATCTTCAAGGCGCGTCGCACTTCCCGATGCTCCGGCGTTTTGCGCAGCCCCTCGGCGCGAAGCGACTCTTGCAGAAAGCCAAGCGCATTCTCGAGAGTGTCGATTCTTCTGCTCAGAGCACCGGCGAACTGGTCGTTAATCCCCTGCCTGGTCTTCTCCCGGTTGTAGGCGTCGAGAGCCAGCTCAGGAATCGCGCCGAGAATGCCAGACTCGCTGACGGGCTTTGTCACACCCGGTAATTTCGCGTCATTGATGTCCTTGCCCAGTTTGACCAGCTCCGGAGAGTAGAAGCGGCCCTGCTCATTGACGGTGCCTGTGATGTCACCCGCCTTCCAGGACAG
>CAYNXT010000139.1:1539-4472 GCA_964401235.1 uncultured Planctomycetales bacterium | reverse complement strand
AGATTATATAAAACACCGCTCCTACCTGGTAAATCTATAGAGGTCTTTGAGAAGTAAAGCGAGCGAAGCAGACAAACGTTCTAGACAGCACCAAAAATGAAAGCGACAACACTAGGTCAAAGGGAACACAACTTCACTTTCCGAAGCGATCAGATTCAGACATTGAAGTTGTAGGTGAACAGACGTGGTTAGGTTTGGAGATCGGCTACGGCGACTGGAAGGGCAACTATCACCTCCCGACCATGGGGGACGGCCCTGCTGTCACATCTCGCCTGAGCAGCTCGAAGAGACCAAAAAGCTGTCGAAGGAAGAACTGGCGGCAAGCATAGTGCGTGATATGCAAGAAGCAGAAGAACGATTGAAGCGCGACCAGCCAGAGGAATATACACGGCGCGAAGCAGAATGGGAGCAAGTTCAGCACATGTCAGCGCCAGAGCTAGCTGCCTATTTGGTCCAGCGAATCAGTCAAAGGCGATCCTGCTGCTTCAAGGCCCACTAGACTGGAGTGAACGTCAATGAACTCCCAAGGGGAAACGGAGCTTACCCACCAACAACACCTAGCTATCGCAGAAATCCTCAGTGCCCCGAACCTGGAGGAGGCCCGACGGCACATCAAAGTAGCCAAGGGAACGCTGTATAAGTGGCTCCATGAGCCTGCCTTTCAAGCCGAACTCAAACGACAGCGAGAAGCGGCGGTTGAGTGCACATTTGAACGGCTGAAGGCGGGATTGACACAAGCGGTAGACAAGCTGATGGAGCTACTACAAACGAAGGGGAGCCCGGCTATTCAACTTCGGGCCGCCCAACTGATCTTAGATCATGGAATCAAGGCGCTGGAACTGCAAGACTTGGAACGCCGACTTGGAGAGCTGGAACGGCGCGTGTTAGCTGAGAAAGGCAAAAGGCAGCACTGAGACGCTGGTTCAATACAAGTCGCCTTGGCTAGTCACCCGCGTTTTCTTAAAGTTTCAGTAGCTCAGATAAGCTGATGCCAAAGGCTTTGGCGAGACGTTCAAGGGTTACCAGGCGCACACCGCAAGGCTGATGGCTTTCAAGGCGTTGGACGTGCTTCTCGCTGATGTCGGCCAACTCCGCGAGACACTCCTGGGTGAGGTGGTGTTTCTTGCGAAGTTCCTTGAGCCGATGGGCAAAGCGGACACCGATGTCTTCCATGCCTCGCCCATCCTCACACGACCCTATATGGTTGACCACCACACATGTGTGGTCTTACAATAGAGATGTGCCATGAGAGATGGTTCTTGATTAGGAGCGCATTGTTGGGCAATCGAAATGGCGGAGAACGTGACGGTACCAAGTAGGCGGCGAGGCGCTGGATCGCCTGTGCGAATCCTGATTGCTCAAAGGCTCGCTGCGTGTTTCTTCGTCGTCTATCTCTTGGTGGTTCTGTCTTATCTTGTCGTCGATCCCCTTTTTCCCCGTGCGGTAATGCAAGCTGCGATGAGCTGGCAGGTCGGCATATTGATTTTTCAAAGTCTTCTCTTACTCCTCCAAGTACGAAAGTACAGAAATGTCCCCGGAAGAATGAGGATCGTCAGGAAAATGGCTCTACTTTCCGCCCTGGTTCCTCCGATCGGACTTGCGGTCGCCCTGTGCGTATTTCTGTCAGGGACGTTGTTACTTTTCTTCGCTGGCCCCACCATTGCTGTAGCAACAGTCCTTTTCTTCCCGGTTACATTCAAAGTGCTACAAACTTATTCAGACAAAATTGGGGATCACGATGCAGTGGAGGCCTATGCGAAGTGTCAGAAAACGTTTTGGCTCGTTTCGGTTGTCACGGCTTTTACTCTGATTGGGCGCCACCTAAGTTTTGGAGGAGGTCTGTAGTGATGACCCAGGGAGGTGCGTAATGCGCTGGTTGCGGACACTAATGCGCTGGACTCATCTCGCTTGCCTCCTGAGCACCTCAGCACTCATGGGTTGCGCCGGCCTCTCCCAGCAACTACGAGCTACGACGAGTGGCATCAAGGTGGAATATAAAGTGCCCACCGAAACGCTTCCTATCCCCACTGTACCTGTTCGAGTCGTAGTCAGAGATGAGCGCCTAGATCGGGAGTTGTTGGGCAGCGGTGCAAAGTCATCCTTTGGCTCGCGGGCGCTAGGGATATTTTCATTCGGCCTGATCTCTCTGGCTGTTCCAGGCGAGCCAAGCTTTCAACAGACGGATTTAGTCGGTA
This sequence comes from uncultured Planctomycetales bacterium, assembly GCA_964401235.1. Lineage (GTDB taxonomy): Bacteria > Omnitrophota > Gorgyraeia > Aquiviventales > Aquiviventaceae > CAYNXT01. Next base: position 2,277 of record CAYNXT010000139.1, on the reverse strand, counting down.
TGTTTCAGCGAGCATTTGAGGAACGCTGTAGTTCGAATGGTGTGCCCATTAGTAAAGATGCCGTGACTGAACACATTACGCTTGAGGTACTCGTACGGGATTTTCGGCTCGATTTCAACTTCGGCAAATGGATTAGTGAGGCTGGTTACGTCCTTCGCGCGGAAGACAATGGCAAGTTAGTCTGTGAGGATTTTATCAGCGAGCGGGTCGTCAAGTTTAATGCCTTTGGATATGGTTCAGGAGAACGCGCCATCTCGGAAGTTTTCGCCAAGGCTGTCAATCGCGCTAATCTGAACATGTGTTTATCGAGGGTAGAACGACAACCGAAGGAATGAGGGGCGGTGCCGCGTGTGTTAGGCATGACGCTCAATGTGTGGGAAGGGTCGTATTAGTTAGGAGGCGTGCGATGCGCTGGTGGCTACTGGCGTTATTCCTGTTAAGTTTCCTGATTGTTCCAGATGTTTCAGCAGGTCAAACCCGTGTGCACGGCTCCATAAACCGACGGACAGGCAGTTACACCCAGCCTCACGTCCGCACCAGCCCGAACCGAACCAAGGCTGATAACTGGAGCACCAAGGGCAACGTCAATCCGTACACCGGAAAGAAGGGCTACAAGCAGCCGTGGTAATAAGCGGCTGGTTACAACAGGGTGCAGATGAAGTCTCTTGCGGCGTGGGGCTTGTTTCTCATCGGCGTGTCAGCGGTTGGGTGGATTGGCGTACAGGCGTGGCATCGTCA
>CAYNXT010000139.1:0-1529 GCA_964401235.1 uncultured Planctomycetales bacterium | reverse complement strand
CGAAAACCAGCAACGCGAGGACAATGCTACGACGTATATGATGGGGATGCGTCGCACGTGTCACGATGTGGCGGAGCAGAACGCGATACAAACATATCAAGCCAAGATGCGGAGAGTAAATGAGTATTCACTTCAAACGTACGGAAGGATAGCCGTACAGATCGAGCCAACCGTCTATCTCAAAGAAGACTACGAGGGGCACTATAAACAGTGTCTTCATCAAGCTGGCATAGAATGACACGACAGCCAAAGCAGCCGCCTCACGAAGTGCTGGGAAGGGGTGTTCTCTACGCCCGCGTGTCCAGCAAAGAACAAGAGGAAGAAGGTTTCTCTCTTGATTCTCAACATAATCTCCTCCGCGAGTATGCCAAGAAGCACGGCTTTGAGATCGTTGAGGAGTTTGTTGACGTAGAGACGGCCAAGCAAGCCGGACGAACCGCCTTCGGGAACATGGTGCATTTCCTGAAGGAGTCACCTTCCGTCAAAGCCCTCCTGGTCGAAAAGACTGATCGGCTATACCGAAACTTTCGGGACTATGTGATCATTGATGATCTGGACGTTGAAATCCATCTGGTCAAGGAAGGCGAAGTCCTCAGCCAGGACTCGAAATCCCACCAGAAGTTCATTCACGGTATCAAGGTGCTGATGGCGAAGAACTACATTGATAACCTCTCGGAGGAGGTCAAGAAGGGCCACCTGGAGAAGGCACAGCAGGGCCAGCTCCCTTCTCTTGCGCCCATCGGCTACCGCAACAACACGCAAGACCACACCATCGAAGTCCACGAGCAGGAAGCAGAAGCGGTCAGACGGCTGTTCAAGCTCTATGCGACGGGCAACTACTCGCTCAAGCAACTTCGAGAAGCCGCTATTGAGGCGGGCGTTGTGGGGCGACGCTCAGGACGGCACCTGACCAAGAGTGAAGTGGCCCGCATTCTGAACAACCCGATTTACTACGGCGAGTTTCGGTGGGGCGGCAAGCTCTACCGAGGGGCGCATACACCGATCATTGCCAAAGCACTCTTTGACGCCGTGCAGCAGGCGCTCTCCGTCCGCCACAAGAGCCAGAAGCACAAGTGGGATTTCGCCTTCAAAGGCGTGATGACGTGCGGATATTGTGGCTGTTCGATCACCGCCGAGGCGCACAAGGGCCATGTCTACTACCGCTGCACCTTCGCTCACGGCAAGTGCAAGCAGGGATACGTCCGAGAGGAAGTCATTGACCGACAGATGGCTGATCTGGTCAAGGAGGTGGAGATTGACCAAGAGCGCTTGGAATGGGTGAAGAAGGGTTTGAAAGAAAGTCACCAGGACGAGCAAGCTTACCACGATACCCAAATTCAAGGCCTACACGCCCACTACGAGCAACTTCAGCGCCGGTTAGACCAAATCTACCTGGATAAGCTGGATGGCAAGATTACGGAGGATTTCTGGCGGGAACGGCATGAGGCCTGGCGCAAAGAGCAAGAGGAGATCAGAGCGGCGCTCCAGCGTCACGAGCGGGCCAACATGAGCTACTACGAGGAGGGGGT
>CAYNXT010000138.1:0-4494 GCA_964401235.1 uncultured Planctomycetales bacterium | reverse complement strand
AGTCCCGTTGTCCCAGCTGTGCTGGCGATGATTGGGATTGGATTGGCGTTTGCCGGCGGCAAGGTAAAGTTCGAACGGAAAAAGAAGGTTGCAGTCCAGACCGGTCAAGCGACACAGTCTGCGCCCGAACAGCAGAGCAGAACCTCCACTAACGAAGACGAGTTCCAGGAAGACTTATTCGGCCGACTGGGCTGGGTGGCGTTTGGGGTGAGTGTTTTTTTCATCCCACTTGGATCAGCTGCTTTGTTTAGCGACAGCTTGGTCATCAGGCTGGGTGGCGCTGTTCTGATGGTTTTAGGTGGCGTGATTTTCTATTATCTCGCCTGGGGAATCATGAAACCTTGGTTGGCCGACCACGCCTGGTTCTATATTCGCCTGCCGGCATCATCGGCGGCGTGTATCGAACGACACCGCCAGATGTACTTGGTGATCGTGAATGCTCCGGGCGAACGGCTTGAGCATTTCCGCAAGCTGGCACAGTTGAAGCGGCAGCAATATAGATACGATCGGCTGCTTGTTCTGGACCACAAGCAGCAGATTGTTTACATTGGCCTGCCGTGGGTTAACCGTTTGCGCGCTCCGTTTTATGAACATTCGGCCGACGCTAGGAATCCAAAGATTGGGCCGACGCGCTTTCTGGACTTGGCGCGGCGCAATATTGACTACTTACCTGAAAGTGAAAATAACGTGAAGGTAGTAGGAGGCGTAGTTCCTAACGTTGACACAATCGATCCGATGGAAGTAGCGGCTCGGTTGGTAGTGGAGTGCCAGGTCTTCGATCCGGAGATCGCGCTTTACAATGTTCAATACTTCCTTGAGGGGGTCCAGAAAGAAGTTGTTTCACTTTGGCGGCAAGTGATTGCTGGGCTGTCGTACTTTATGGTTGGCAAATCCAGAGCTGAAACAAAAAGATCGAAGAGGGTAGAGGCTGATGACATTGGCCTGAGCCCTGAAGAGATCGAGATTAACCCCGAAATCCAGAAAGTCGCACACCAACGTCTTAATGTCGATATACTTGGCATTGGATATTTGGAAAGTGCGGGGGGCTCGGGTCCGAGTAAAGGCCGGTTCCGCCCCCATGATGCGGAGATTGTGCAGCAAGGTGGGGAGTGGAAAATAAGGTCTGGGTTTGATGCTGGTTCGCCGGCAGAAACTTGTCTTAAGGCCTATGGAGTCCAGTTGTTTAATGTACAGATTCCTGACCTTGGGCCAAGTGACCCAGCTCTGCGAGCGGCTATTAACAAAAAGACAGTAGCCAAGGCCGAGGCTGCTGCTGCTGTGCAGTCAGCTCGGGGTTACAAAATCGAGCAAGAACTGCGCGGCGATGGTGACGCGGCCAACCTGCTGAAGCGCGCTGAAGTTCTGGCGAGAAGGCCGGAAGCGTACGCCGTTTTGGCGCATGACACCGCCATGGGTATCGCGGAGGGAACCGAGCTTCTCATCACGGAAGGTGGTTTGTCGGGCATTGCCGGGCAGCTTGCTAAAGTGACGCAAGCAGTCAAAGGTGCTGTGCCGACAGAGTCAGACAAGGCAATTCACCCTGAGTCGACAGGACATGAGTCCAAAGGCTCAACAAGGAGAACGCCATGAAGAAGATGAATGGATCTATCATATTGGCTTTGATTGGGGTGGTACTTCTGGCCGCGACTTTGGTCAAGGAGTTCTTCCCAACCAAAATGACCTACGGCACCATGGCCAGTGAGATGGCTAAGGGTGCCGTAGAGCTCGACGGTTACATGGTCGAGCGAGACATGTACCTGGCACTAACGGCCTACGCCAGAAGTTGGAAAGAGGCCGAGTTCCAGAGCGACGAGGTTGAGCTCTTCAAATACGACACGACCCTTAACCAGGTTTTGTCGGCTGAAGAACTCTATACCACCGATGGCAAGAATCAAGCGGAAGCAAAGGTTCGAGCCGTTAAGTTGGTAGGCGAGATAGACTTGATGGTGGACATACCACTGGGTCGGCGAACATTTGTCGACTTAAAGACCATTGTCCGTGTCCCTGGTCATCCGGAGCCTTACCTAAGAGTTCGGGTTGAAGGCAAAGACAAGGGTAAGGGCAAGTATCTCGTCGGATTGGTACGGCTGAGCGATGCGGTACCAAAGCCATTTACCCGACAAGCGACTTGGGCCCCAACTGACCAGTTGGTGCCAACGGATGCAGGCACGGAAGTGGTGAGCACTTTCCGGGCTGTGGTAGAGGCTGGGCAGTGGACGGAATCCAAGACCGTCTTTATACCCCAGTACTTGGTCGATACGTCGAAGTATACTTACTGGTTGAATATTCTCAGCGTGCCCCAAAGTGATAGACAGGGGGATGCGAAAGAAGCCTGGGAGTACACACTCAACGGTAAGACTAACTACCTGCTTTCCGGCGACATGAGCATGCTCGCCGGGCGGCTCGGGACCAAGCTATCCTCAGAAGGAGCTGAGCTCTCTTTGCATCTATTGCGGGGGGGGCCAGCGCGAGCCACGGTGGTGATCACCGTGTATCGTAAACAAAAAGAAAAGGCAAGCGTGAGTTAACGCAGAACAAACAGGTCCATGGGGACCGGGAGGATTAAGACATGAACACAGCCGTGCCGCAGTTGGTAGACCTTGAGGCCGCTTGCGAGCGAGCTTTGAAGGAAGCGGACGACTTACAAGGTCGTCTGAAAGCCAAAAAGACCGAAGTCGAGCAGGGTAATCGGCGCGAGGCCAGCTTGATTCGGGAACTGGATGCTCGGGTGGCCGACACGAAGAACTCTAAGACGTTCGTGGGCCGGTCCGAGACCTTCCTGAAAGATCGAAACAAGGCGCTGGCTGAGCTGGAGGAAAACTCCTTGGCCGAGCGACTCGCTCGTGCGGAAAAGGCGGCTCTCAAGCTCTCGGAAGAAGCGGAGAGAGACAACGCGAATCTTGAAGCCGCTGAAGCCGAGGAGGAAGAAACCGAAGACGCGGGCGAGGGCTACAGCAAGATAGAGCGGTTGCAACAACGTTCAACCGCCAGTCTGACCAAGCTTGAGGACGCCGTCAAGGAGGTCAACAAGCTCAAGGCCGATATCGCGAATAGCCAAGTGCTGGCAGCCGAACAAACCAAGATCGCGGTAGCCAAGGCTCAAGTTGATACGGCTCAGGCCAAGTTGGACGAAGACCGAAGCAAGATTTCGGTGTACGACCAGCAGGTCAACGCGATTCGGAATGAGCTCTCTACGCTGGTTACCAAGAATCGGGCCGGAGAGGAGGAGCTGAAGGATCTCGATCAACAGCTCAGGACCAAGATCGTTGAGAAGTCGGAGGCCATGAAGCGGCGGGATGAGTTCAAGGCAGCGGCGGCTCGGGATCAGGCAGCACAGATGCAGGCTACTTCGGCCGGCGCCCACGCTTCACCGTCCGTTCCTGTTGCGCCACCTGCAGTTGCGGTCAAGCCGGCGGCGGAAGTGAAGGTTCCGGAAGCTCCGGCGCTAACGTCAGTGCCACCGGCCAAGAAGTCGAAGCTGCATGTTTCTCGCCCTCGTGTCGTCAAGCCCTTGGCTAGCGCCGGTGTCAGTGGCGAAGCCAACGGCGAGAAAGTGGTGGAGACAGCCGGCGCATCGAAGGCCGATTCACCCCCACCCCAGCAGCGCTGGACAAGGAAGCGGATTGTGGCGGCGGGTAGAATCGCGGCTGCGCTACTCTTGATGGTCAGCGCGGTAGCCATGGTAGTTGTTTTTGGACTACCCTTCCGCCAGCCGGCTGAACAGCAAGTGACTGCTCAGCCTGCACCTGCCCCGTCACCGAGACAAGACATTAAGCTCGGTGCAGCAACGACGGAGGAAATTCGTGAAGTGGATGCCGGAACGCTTCATCTCTCTGTCACGCCCACGCCGGTCAAGGTCAACGCGGTGTTGAATCTTGTTCTTCCTTGGGGAGTGACGGTAGAGCAGTACCAGTTCCCGGAAGACAGCCTCCGACCCAATGACCTTGGGACCGATTTTCGGCTGGCCGAACATTCGTCGGGGCTAGTGTATGACGAGGCAGAAATCGTTGCACAGCTTCAAGCGGATGTATGGGACAACACCGAGGCGATCGGCGAACTGACCGGCAGAGTGGATGTCATCGACAAGACGCTCGGTGAGGTCCAGCAAGGCATCAATGATATGAGCGGCAAGCTAGACAAGTTGCTGCTCGAACCCAAGGCTAAGAACGGGGAGCCTGAAATCCCCAAGTAGTTCTTTGAAAGCAGTACCGTAAGCCCAGGAAGTTTTCTGGGAATACGGTCGATATACAAAGAGAGTCGTGCATATGGATTCAAACCCCATGTGCCGGCTCTCTCTTTTTTTTGTATACGAATAGCGTTACGAATACGCACATGCGAATTGTATCTGAATGTCTTTACTCAATTTGTATAGGCTAATGTAAAGTTGACCCCGCAACCCTCACTGCGTTCGCGTGCCGGGCAAGCTTGACACCATTTTTCAGTAGTTTATAATGTAAAGGTAGCTTTACATTAATAAAAATGGAAAAAGTAGTT
>CAYNXT010000137.1:0-4531 GCA_964401235.1 uncultured Planctomycetales bacterium | reverse complement strand
ATTGGAGGCTCTTACGATTTTCGTACTCCTTGCCAATATTGTAGGGTGGTGAGCTGATGATCAGTTTCGCCGTATTCTCAGGCAGGGTCTTGAGGAATGAGAGCGTGTCGCCGCAGTGCAATACAATTGAAGCGTCCTTGGAGAACGATTTCTTTATTTCGGGAGGATTCGTAAACAGGGTTGGTGATCCTTCACTCATTGCGCTAGCCCAATGGTTCGCACTGATACTCCCAGGATGTGTTCGCTTTTGACGATATTCATTTTACACTCCCACGTCTAGTCTCACCAGTATTACCCCAAAACAAGAAACCTCCGCCTTTGGGCGAAGGTTTTGATTATTTGGCGTGCCAGTTCCCCCTTCAAACGTAGCACGTAGGTCGTTTGTACGTTCATCCTAGGCCTTTGGCATGTCACCAGTCAAGACAAAACTGAAGCGCCGGTTACCCGCCCCGTCGTCCCCCACGCGCAGAGGAGGGGAGGATTGACCAGTGGCCCCGCCGGGCCGGGTGGGGGCGGCCCGGCGGGGAGTCTCCAAGGGTCGAGCGCCCACCGCGCTCGACACTCCGCCCCCGCCTCGATGGCGGGGGCTTCGCCGAGCGGCCTAGCGAGGCCGCCCCGCCGACCAAGGCGGGGCACCACATACGCGCCCGACGACCGAGCCGGGTACCACGCTGAGCGTGGTCGGCGAGGAAGTGCCGGGAGCGCGGCAGCGCGGACGGCACCCACCCTCTAGCAAACTGTGGTTTCGCCGTCGACGACTATGCTGGGTGGGCAGGAGGGCGGCCGGCACACTACGTGTTCCGGCACTTCCTTCACCCACCCACCTTCGGTGGGTACCCGGGCTCGGTTGCGATCCGCACAGCGGCCTCAGTGTGTGGTTGACTCTGGGAGGCCGCTGCGCTCAAAATAGGTTCGGAGTGTGTCCGCAAGCGCACCCTTCTCCTTCGCCCCTGCGCAAGAAGACAAATTGCTCCGACGCCCCATCGCGAAAGCAGATGGGGCGAAGGAGAAGGGTGAGTCCGTGTACGACGTTAGAACGGCTTCTGAGGAAGCATGGAACGTCTTTTTGCGCGAGTTCAAGAGCTGGTGTATGTCGGATGCTATCTCAAACTGCTGTTAACTTGCCAACCGTAGGCCACATGACATTGTGCTGACTCATCCATTATTTACACGTTCCCTTTGAAGCGTCCGCGTAAATTCCCGTGAAAATCCCGCCAGTTGTTCGCGCAAATTCTCCAGTTTTCTTGTCAATGATAAAGACATCAGTACTTCCACTGCCACTCGCAATCAAGCCAACCGTTATCACAGTTTGGCTTTCATGCAGCTTGGTCAGCGGGAATGTACCCCCTGTGTCGTTCGACAACATTTTTGGATTTTCAGTCTCCAATCCTAATAGCGACAAAACAACTCCAATCTTACTTTTATCGCTCGATTGCTTAACAGTACATGATAAATTGTCACTCATTACAAATGAAGGCTCAGGCCTAAGTGAGGACTCAAACGGTTTGTTCTTAAGAGAATCCTTATTTGAGCCATACAGGAATCCGCCAAGAGCAGCCAAAATGCCCACCACAATGCTAGTTCTCACCGTATCAGCGGTACGCTTCATTACCACCTGGTCCGAGGATCAGAAGGACTAGCCAATGGGCTATCCTTGACTTCGTAGGCATCCAGACCTCGAATCAACCACGTCTTTCCAGTCCACTTATCAAGCCGATATGAGATAGGTTATCGCGTCTCCGTTGCTCCAAATCCGTCGGCTACGAGATCGTATCTTCCAGCCAATCCCCAGGCGACTGCCGCTACTAACAGACCGAAAAGTCCAGTTATTAACGTGACCTTCACTAGCGTCTGAAGGTTCAGGTCGTGGAACAGATCAAGCGGAGATTTCATCTTACACCTCCATCAGAATTTATTGAGAGTGAGCCTTGGTTAGTTTCTGCCCGAGTTCAAGCGCTGGTGTGCCTCTGAGGAAGCCAGGGTCTTGCTGTTGAACTCGCGACAGTTCGCTGCAATGTAAGGCAGTCGACGGGGTAGTGGTCAAACTTGAGAAAATCAGCTAAACTAGTGGTATGAAGGTATCGCCTGAATTTCAACTAGATGCCCTACCGCTGGAATACCAGGCTAACTATGGGTTGGCCAGGGGAGATTTGGACATCGCGTATCTCGTCAATAATCCCATTGCCAGCGGCAAATGTCGTGTCTTGGGTTTTAGCCTCCAAGAACAGTTTCGCCACCTCATCTCTGCGAATCTTGGTGCGTTCAGCAATGACTTCGCCGATCCTTTTTTGATCGCTCGTGACCGAGTCCAGTCGTTCTCGAAGTAGCTTTTCCTCCAGCCTCACATTTCCCGCCCCTTCAAACCCTACACCGTGAAACATGAACGTCGAGTTTTTGCACGCATATCTCTTCTTACCAGCCAGAAAGACCACATTCCCAATTGAATCAACATTCCCCACATTATGGGTTATCAGTTCTACGGGAAAAGCTCTGAGGACGTTATAGAGTGTCATGCCGTGCATCACGCTCCCGCCTGGAGTTGAAAGCAAGAGATAGATGGTCTTGACCCCTTGATTTGAGATATTGGCGCACGTCGCGATCAGGCTCTCTACGGTGTGGGGAATAATTTCCGCACTAAAATTAACGTAAACTAAAGGTGGTGGGGCTTGAGGTGGCGGCTGAGTTTGAGCTGGGACTGTGGATTGTTGCATAGCTTGCTTCCTGATACATATATGATAGCCATGCTACAGTATAATGTCATGGTCGAAGTGAGATGGAGAGATGACAGACGGGAAATCGAAACGCTGGAACCTGTTCGAGCAAATACCACATGTTGATATGTATGGTGCTTTACCAGTCGATTCCCCTCAACGAAGGAGGCACGAACGCTTATTTCAACAGTGCCTTGCATCTCCGCAATTTGAAGCTCGTGTCAATGCCATACGCCGTAGCAGGCACATTCGAGTCGGTAAATTAGACGAGCTTGTAGAAAACCTGATAGAGGTAGCACGCAAGTTTGCTCCTGGCTACTGCAAGGGAAAACTGGTAGAGAAAGGACAACCTCAGGTTCTAGCTAGGGAACAGCAGAAATTAAGAGCATATCTAAAACGTGTGGGGACGGAGGATGTAAGACCGCTCCTCAGAGACTTTAAACTGTCAGATTTGTGGCATGAGTCGATTCGTCACTACATATTTACCGGAGCCGAGCAGCTCCCCGAAGTTAGGTGCGCTGTTTATCCCCTTGAAGACAGGCACGGTCGTATGCGCCTTCTCCTTGAGATATTTGGTGATACCACGTTGACCGACGTTCAGGAATACTGGAAAGTGGTTACGCACTATCAAGAGCAGCTGCCAGACTACGGGAATAAAAAGCTGCGCCATCTGAAAAATCTCCAGCGTGACCTCAAAGCCTATCGCCTCTCACAGCAGGGACTCAAGCCATTGGAGATTGAAGAAATAATCCAAGGCAAAGAAGCGCCTCAGCAGATGCAGGATAATGAGTTTGTGTATCCTGAGGCTATTAGACAGGCGCTCCATCGAACCAAACGGAGGATAATGACACGAACCAATCTTGATTAGCGTCACGAAAGATCGCAAAAGGCCATGATACGCTGGGCGTGAAGCTCAGCGTTTCTTTTTCACAAATGGCCGATGAACCGATGACAGATCAGCAACGTTTCGAGACGACCTCCCTTCCGCTTGCGGCAGCTCTCCTGTGCCAAATCCCAGGCGCCGCCCTGTTGCAGGTTTCTGTCGAACCCTCGATTGATGGCAAGCGGCTCCTCATCATTGGCTATCCCCCAGGCCAGACTCAGCCCGTGCAGGAGGTCGTCGCAAGGTTTCACAGCCGCCGGTTAGTCGTGCCCTTGTATCTCTACAACCGCGTCCTCAACACGCTGCGGGATCGCCTCAAGCAGGGCGCCCTTGACCATGCCCTTTGACGAGCGGTTCCTCCGAGAAACGATTGAAGCATGGGCTGATCTCTCGCCCGAACCGCTCACGCTTGCCGATGCGCAGGAAATCGCCGAAAGCATGACAGGTTTTTTCGCGGCCCTGGCCCGGTGTGCGAAAGAGGCGCAAATCCCCTCAAATCCACCAACAAAAAGTTGAGTAGCGGAAACGATGAGCGATGAGAGGATACGATGAGACGGCCCAGACGGCCAAAGATTCTTGACCGGTTTGTTCCTCTCACCTTCAAGCTCATTGACTCACCGACTTGGAAGGAACTCTCCGGAAACGAAAAGTCCATTTACATCGATCTACGGCGCCAGTCGAACGGCTACAACGAACGGAACCTCAAGTTGCCGTACAGTCAGATCGACTTATCGTCCGCGACAGTAGCCAAAGCCATCAAGCACTTGGTTGTAGTCGGTCTCATCGACGTTGTGCAGCCTGGAGGGCTATTTCAGAGATGCTCCATCTACGCCCTCTCTGAACGTTGGAGATTATATAAAACACCGCTCCTACCTGGTAAATCTATAGAGGTCTTTGAGAAGAGATCGGAAGAGCACAGTCTGAACTCCAGTCACTT
>CAYNXT010000136.1:316-4538 GCA_964401235.1 uncultured Planctomycetales bacterium | reverse complement strand
CGCCTGCGGCTTCATCTGGCCATGCAACAGTCCGATGCGGAATTCCGGAAACACCTCAGCCTGCAGCCGCTTGGCCATGGAGACGGCCGCCTTGAGCGTCGTCTCCTTCCCTTCTTCGACGAGGGGATAGACCACATAGCCTTGGCGTCCGGCAGCCAGCTGTGTGCGCACCATCGCATAGAGCTCATCGCGTTGAGATTCACGCAGCCACCGAGTCATAATGGGTTGGCGGCCCGGCGGCATCTCGACAATGGTGGAGATATCCAGATCCCCGTAGGCGGAGAGTGCTAAGGTGCGCGGGATGGGGGTGGCGGTCATCACCAGCACATCCGGCGCACGGCCTTTGCCGGCCAACTGCGCCCGTTGCGACACCCCGAACTTGTGCTGCTCGTCAATCACCACCAGACCCAGCCGATGGAACACGACCGGTCGCTCGATGAGCGCATGGGTGCCGATTACCACGTGCACAACCCCCTCGCTGATCTGGCTCGTGAGCCGTTTACGCTCGGCAACGCTCACCCCTTGTGAGAGCAGCCCGACCCGTACGCCCAGCGGCCCAAGAAACCGCTCGACCAGCCGCGCATGCTGCTCGGCCAGCAACTCAGTCGGTGCCATGAGGGCGACTTGACACCTGCTCTGCACCGCCACCGCCATGAGTAGCATGACCACGACGGTTTTGCCACACCCCACATCGCCTTGGAGCAACCGATGCATAGGAGCGGGCGCGCGCAAATCGGCCAGCAGCTCCTCCACGACGTGCTGTTGGCTCTTCGTCAGCGCAAAGGGCAGCGATGAGCGTAACCGTGAGTACAAGGAGTCTTCAAACTGATAGTGTTGAGGTTTGGCGATGGCGAGTGTCTTGGCCCGACGCTGGGCCAATGCGAGTTGCACCAGGAGAAGCTCATCAAACACCAACCGCTCCTGCGCTTTGGCTAATGCCTCCCAAGACGACGGAAAATGCAGCTCGGCGATGGCCTCTGAAAGGCCAGGCCATCCCCGGGACTGGCGCAATGAGATGGGCAAGGGATCCTCGAATTCCTCGTGAAGTTGCTCGATCACGGCATGGAGGACACCCCGCAGCCACCGCTGCCCGATCCCGCCTGTGAGCGGATAGACCGGCACAATGCGCCCGATGTGGCAGGAGATTTCGTCTGCCTCATCCACCCGCTCAAGCTCTGGATGGATCATCTGCCGTTTTGCGCCGGCTTCAAGCTGCCCGTAGAGCAACACTTCTTGATCGCTCTGCAGCTGTTGGGCCAGGTAAGGCTGGTTGAACCACACCGCTCGACAGATCCCGGAGCCATCACCCACGGTGAGTTCGAACACCGTCTGCCCTCGCCTGATCCGATGGAGACGGCTGGAGAGAATGCGACCGCGGATGGTCGTCACGACCCCGGGCTGCAGTTCGGCAATGCGGAGGAGCGAGGTCCGATCTTCGTAGCGGCGAGGAGGATAGTAACACGCATCTTCGAGGGTGTGGATGCCGAGTTGAGCCAATTGACCCATTCGCCCAGGCCCCACCCCCTTGACGTAGCGGATGGAGCGCTCATGCAGCGGTGCGTGCGGCGTCGGAGCTTGTGAAAGAGGCATGACCCGTGTATAATAACACCTTTCAATCGAGGAGAAACGACCGATGCGTCAATGCATGATCTGCGGCAAACGTCCGGTAATCGGCCATGCGGTTACCCATCGCGGGATGTTGAAAGTTAAAGGCGGGGTGGGACGCCGAACGGTGCGTGTCAACCGGCGCCGATTCTTGCCAAATCTTCAAGCCGCCAGGATCGTGATAAACGGCACCGTCACGCGAGCGCGGGTGTGTACGGCCTGTCTAAGATCCGGGCGGGTGTTGAAGGCTCCACCGTCAGTTTCACGTCGCTCACCAGCAGCGTTACCTGCCCTTGCTCTATAACGGGGCTGGCCAGCACATCGTAGCGGCCTTCCTGCCCGTCCAGCGGCAGCCGTCCCTTCCCTAATATCCGGGTGGCCCCGCCGTCGGAGAGCATCATCGTTCGAGGCGAGCGTGCCGTCGCGGTTAGCCCACGCAATATGATCGTCGGCCGGGCATTGCCCGCGCCAAACGGCGCGAATCCTTCAAGCTCTTCCACCCACCGAGGCTCAACCGCTGAGAGCGGCAACTCCAATTCTGCTTGCTTCGTGCTCAGCAATCCCTCACGCCCAAGCGTCGTGCGCACCACGTGATTGACCGCATCCTGGAAGGGCTCCAGATTGTTGCGGCGCAGGGTCAGACCGCACGCCTGGGCATGCCCGCCGAACTGCAGTAACCACCGCTCGCACTGCCGCAAGGCCTGGAGCAAGTTAAAGAGCGGAATGGACCGGCCAGAGCCTATCCCTTCAGACTCATCCATGGCCAGCGCAATCGTAGGACGGCCATAGCGCCGGCTGAGTTGAGACGCCAGCGGGCCCATGACCCCTTGATGCCAGCCGGCACGGCTGACCACCAGCGCATAATGATCCTTAAAGTGCAGTCGGTGAATCTGCTCATGCGCATCATCAAGCACCTGGCGATGCAGTTGCTTGGTTGTCTGGTGTGCTCCGGCGACCGCCTCCAGCCATTCTTCAACACGCGCATGGGGCTGGGCGCGCAACAACTGCCAGACGGCCGAGGCATCGCCTAAGCGGCCGCTCGCATTGAGCCGTGGGACCAGCTGCCGCAGCACATGCTGCGGTCGGGGCTGCGTCGTCTTGGTTTGAGCGCACAACCGCGCTAAGCCAGGCCGCTGCGTGCGCACAAGGCGGGGCAGCCCTTCAGCCACGATGGTTCTCGCCTCACCCGTGAGCGGTGAATAGTCCGCGAGGAGTCCTAACGCCGCCAGATCAAGCGAAGCGGTCCAGGCGTCCTCTCCTGTCGTGTGATCAAGCGCGTGGGCAAGTTTGAGCGCTAGTCCCGCGCTGGAGAGCTCGCGGAACGGACCCTGCGGGTCTCGGTGCGGATTGATAAGTGCTAGCGGTTGTGCGCAATCTTCCAGCGGCACATGGTGATCGATGATGATCGTGTCAATCTGATGGGCCGCCAGACGACGGACCGCCTCCGCCTGATTGGTGCCGCAGTCGACTAGAATCACCAGCCGGGTTGCTGAGCGGCGCAGCGCGTGCACGATCGTTGCCGGCATCCCATATCCGTCGGTAATGCGGTTCGATTGACGAGCCCGCACCAGCGCGCCATGGCGCTGCAGTGCTTCATACATAATCACGCTCGCCGTCAAGCCATCGACGTCCGAATCGCCGAAGATGAGGACCGGTTCGTGCCGCGCAGTAGCTTGTCGCATACGCGTCACGGCCTGTTCCATGTCTGGCAGCGCAAACGGATCAACTAAGGATTGAAGGGAAGGATGGAAAAATGTGGAGGCCGCAGGCGCGCCGGTGACCCCTCGATGGAGGAGGAGCTGCGCGGTGAGTGGATGCACGCGAGCCGCTTGAGCGAGCGACTCGGCTCGGCGAGGATCGGCCGGCAGCACGCGCCACACTGAAGACATCAGATCATCCCACCATTCACACCACAGAAACACAGAACTCCACAGAAACACAGAGACAGTTCGTTGGAGAACTTTCTGTGCCTCTGTGTGGATTCTGTGTCATCTGTGGTGTGATCAGAGAATTGGAACAGGGACTAAGCATGCGCAGGTTGAAACATTCGGCGCCACGTGGTGACGAGCGCGGAGGCGATATAGACGGTCGAGTAGACACCGGAGATGAATCCGAAGAGCAAGCACACCGAAAAGCTTCGCAGCACTTCCCCGCCGAAAAAGAAAAGAGCGAGCACTTCGAAAATCACGGTGGCGGAGGTCAGGATCGTCCGGCCCAAGGTCTCGTTCACACTGAGATTGATCACTTCCACCAAGCTCAACTTGCGATGAAGCCTCAGGTTCTCCCGTACGCGATCGTAAATCACGATGGTATCGTTGATCGAAAACCCGGCGACCGTCATCAGCGCGGCCACGGTGATGAAATCGATTTGAAACCCGAGGAGACAGATGCCGCCGGCTGCCACCACCACGTCATGGATGAGGGCCCCCACACCCGCCGTCCCGAAGTCCCAGTGCCGAAAGCGCAGTGCGACATAGATCAAGATCCCCAGCAAGGACCAGCCAATCGCCATCCAGGCTTTCTGCTGCAAGATGGCACCGACGGTCGGCCCCACCCGCTCAAGCCGGGCCATTTCCGGCCGCTTGTCCTGGAAATCCGAATAGAGCGCCTCGCGAGT
>CAYNXT010000136.1:0-306 GCA_964401235.1 uncultured Planctomycetales bacterium | reverse complement strand
GAGTCCGGCTGGTCGTGGCCTGAATTTCTTCTTCGGTGTCATCTGCGGTTCGGATGAGCCATTCGGTCGGGCTGCCGAACTGTTGAATCACGGCGTCACCCAACCCCACTTTGGCCAGGGTTGAGCGTAGCGCATCTTCATCAATTGGCTCGACGAACCGGTACTCTTGCAACAGCCCTCCGGTAAAGTCGATCCCGTAGCGCTCAGATCCTCGCATGATAAACGCGCCGGTTCCCACCAGCACCAGGAGCGCTGAGAACACGTAACAGAGATGCCGCTTGGCGATGAAGTCGATCTTCGTCTGGC
>CAYNXT010000135.1:0-4592 GCA_964401235.1 uncultured Planctomycetales bacterium | reverse complement strand
CTAGCCCCCACAGCTAGACGAAGATCGGCGAGCCTCCTGGGCCCCCGGCGGGGCGGGCGGCGGCGCCCCGCTTGGGGGCTGGACACTCCTTCCATTTCTCTTGGCAAGCACTGCTCTGCGGTTTCCTTAATAATGCCCCGCTGCATCCACATTACCTCATTCCCTTCTGAAGTGCTCGATACAACTCCAGTTTGTTAAACCGTACCCAAGACGCTTGCGGGCTTACTTGAAAACGTGGAGCAAGATCGGTGGCTACCCGAGCTTGAAGTCCCCAGTTGTTCTTATGCTTTGTCGGGTCAAGCTCGTGTAACTGGGCAGCTCGCGCAACTCCTTTCTCCTGGGTGGACCAGGATACCAGGTGTTGCACTAGAGACTTGAACTCAAGTACCCTTAACTTGGGGCCCGATGCAACAGCCGATGACCTGCGGGCTCGCAACCAACTGGTGTCTCAGATTGCTGGTATCCGTGATCCTATTATGCGGGATGAGCTTCTTGCCAAGCTTGCGGAAAAAGAACGCCGGTGGGCGGGAGGGGTGACTGAGAGACCCTGAGCGTTTGCTTATTCCGCTGCATTAGCTGTCTTGTATTCCATATGGTTGACCCGGCGTTACTAGCTGGGACGCTTCCGGTTCTTCCGCATCTTCGCTAGGCTAAAAAATCCCTGGTATCGTTGTCGAGCATAAGCTATACTTGGAGTAAGAAAATCTTACAAGGAGGGAATGCCGATGAATACACTCGACGTGACCACGATGTCCTCCAAGGGGCAGGTGGTGATCCCCACAGATATCCGCAAGGAACTGGGGCTGTTGAGCGGGGTCAAGCTGATGGTGCTGACCGATGGCGCCAACCTGCTGCTCAAACCCATCCAGACTCCCAAGCTGCAGACGTTTCGCGCGTTAGTCCGCCGCAGCCGTCACTACGCGAAACAGGCGGGGTTACGCAAGAGCACCCTGACCAAGGCCCTGCGCGCTGTGCGGCATGCAAGTCGTGCTTGATACCAACGTCCTGATCTCCGGCGTTTTCTGGCGCGGCCCGGCCAGCCCAAAGGTTTGGCGAAGCAGGGAAGGCGCAAAACCGTCGGTCAGGCCCAGGTTCAGCGTTTCGACACGAGCGAGCCGGTCACGTACTTGTGGAGCACGCTAGAAATCAACGTCTGATAGGGAAGCCCCTCTGCAAACGCTTTGGTCTGGATGCCCTGCAGATCCACCTGCGCGAGGCGGATGTTCACCCGGCGGTCTTTCTTTAAGGTCTGTCGGGCGGCTCGCACATACCGTTTCAGCGCCCCCTTGCCATGCAGCGCGGAGCGCCACTCGCCTCGTTCCACGGATGCCAGGAGTTCACGTTCCTTACCGTTCAATCGCGCCATTGCCTCCTCCTTTCCGCAGGTACTGCCGCGTCAGCTTGCGGCTAGGGATGATCGTCTTGAAGACGATCGCCTCACCCTGCTCGACAACGGGTACGAGATACGCATAGCCGTTGACGTCCACCACAAACTGCTTCTGTCCCTTGTACTGTGCTTTGTTGGAGATTCACACGTCCAACAAGTGACCCTGTGCGATGTGCCGGACGATCTGATCGAACGAGATGCCCCGGTGCCGGAGAAGCCACGCGTTCTTGGCGGCATCCCACTGGTACTCGGCCATACTCAAGTGTATACACATTGTGTGCCGTTTGTCAACAGCCATCGTCTGAGGGCGACACCCGCCGTCCTGCAAGCCATTTCCGCAGCGGCAGCCCCGCCACCCATCCTTCGAGTTCGACGCTCCGGGTGGCGGGGCTCGCCCTTCGCGGTGGCTCCTCACCCCGCCTGGGGTGAGCGCAGCGTCAACGCGCTAGCGGGACCATCCGTCCGCCTTCGGTACGCGTCCGTTCTTCCCCCACCCTGGAGCCGAGAAGACAATTTACTCATTCGATTGAGTAAATCGTTGACTCCGCAACCCGGGAGGGCTACCATGGTTTCGAAGATGAAACCCTACATTCGCCGCACCTACTTCCAGCGGCTGTGGAGGAGACTCCACAGCGCTCCTCGCCTCCTGCAAGTCGTCGTGGGGCCTCGGCAGGTCGGCAAAACTACCCTGGCCTACCAGCTCCTGGATCGGTGGGTTGGCCCCAAGCGGTATGAGACCGCCGACCAGCCCAGCATCCCGACCGCGCAATGGATCGAGACCCAATGGGAGGCTGCGCGTCGGCTGACCGGACGCCGCGGGCAGGCCACGCTCCTGGTTCTTGATGAGATCCAGAAGATCCCCCGGTGGAGCGAGATCACCAAACGGCTGGCCGATGAGGACCGGCGGAAAGACCGCAGGCTGCGCGTGGTGTTGTTGGGATCCTCGGCATTGCTCATGCAGCGGGGCCTGTCGGAAAGCCTGGCGGGACGCTTCGAGCTGCATCGGCATCCGCACTGGTCATTTCCAGAGTGTCAGGCCTGTTTTGGCCTCCGCCTGGACGAGTACCTCTATTTCGGGGGCTACCCCGGGGCGTTGGCCTTGCGCAAGGACATCGGTCGCTGGCAGCATTTTGTCCGCGACTCGCTCATTGAGACGGCGCTCTCCAAAGATGTTCTGCTGATGGCGCCGGTGTCCAAGCCGGCGCTGCTTCGCCAAACCTTTGGGCTGGCCGTCGCGCATCCCGCCCAGATCCTCAGCTATCAGAAGATGCTGGGCACGTTGCAGGATGCCGGCAATACCACGACCATCGCCTCCTACCTGCGGCTCCTGGCTCACGCCTTTCTCGTGGCGCCCCTAGAACGATTCAGCGGCTCCCGCGTCAAGCAGCGTGGGTCCATCCCGAAACTGATTGTCCTCGACAATGCCCTGGTCACCGCAATGCGAGGGGTGGGGTTCCGGACGACCACCCGTGATGCCGCGTTCTGGGGCCGGCTCACCGAGAATGCGGTCGGGGCACGACTCTATTGGCGGGCACAGGAACGCGGGGGCGAGTTGCTCTACTGGCGGGATCGGCAAGCGGAGGTCGATTTTGTCTTGGCCCACGGGACACAGATCAGTGCGATCGAGGTGAAATCCGGCGCGGGGCCTGCGAGACCCGAAGGCGTGCAGGCGTTTCAGCGTCGGTATCCGCAGAGCCGGGCGATCTGCGTGGCGAGTCGGCGTGGACGCGTGACGACAGGCCCGTGGCAGTCGATGACGCTGGAACAGTTTTTCACAACGCGCCAGACCGCAGCGGGGTAGGGTGCTTCCGATGACATCTCTGGCAGCTCAGCTGA
This sequence comes from uncultured Planctomycetales bacterium, assembly GCA_964401235.1. Taxonomy (GTDB): domain Bacteria; phylum Omnitrophota; class Gorgyraeia; order Aquiviventales; family Aquiviventaceae; genus CAYNXT01. The sequence continues at coordinate 1,369 of CAYNXT010000135.1, read as the reverse complement.
TCAAGTCGGAGAATCCCAACGTCAGGTCGCATCGCTATCGCAGTTATATTCCATTTTGGGTGTAGATGGCTATTTAGATGCTATGCCATAGCAGCATAGTTTTTTTCTATAACTAGTTTATATACATAATGCAGGTAGCGAACCAGAAATCTAAGACGTTTCGGAGCTCGGCTCCACACGCTGATTCTAACTGTGAGTCCGCTAACAGAAAACAAACGTACAGACTGTTATAAATATATTGACGGTCAGTATGTTATTGGTTATGCTTTCAATGGGTTGTAAGGAGCCTGGAACAAAAATGGTCAAGTTGAGGTAGAGTTGGTGTATCCTTTCCTTCCTCGTTTCTTTCGCCAGGGATTGCGACAGACAGACAGACAGACAGACAGACAGACAGACAGACAGACCTCTCTGCCCTTAGCGACCTCGCGTCGAATTACGAGAGCCCAAGCGATTAACGAAAACGCTTGGGCCTTTTTATTGCCTGACGCAACCCATGTGGTTGATCACAGTCGCGTCGGTATTGGACGCCAAACATAACGCACCTGCTATTTCACGAGCGAGTGCGTTTACATTGAGGAACCAGGAGGCACGAGCATGATCCCCCCACCTGCTGAGGGCTGCCATTGACAGCCCATGCAACTTGAGAAGTCGCTTCTTGAGGGTATGCCGATGCTTGCAGACAATGAGAGTTGTTGCATTGCCATGCCTTCGGCATGGCATCAGGAGGTGGGGGGATGATGCGAAGAAAAGAAGTGCAGGCTCCGGCTGAGGAGAAAATCCTTGACGTGACGGCAAGCATGCAGGGAGATCTCAATTTCAAAGATCCCGTGAACCTCCACATCCAGGGGACCTTTGAGGGAAGGCTTCAGACCAAAGGGCAACTGACGGTGGGCAAAACCGCGCAAGTCAAAGCTGAGATCGAGGGAGACACAATCACTATCGCCGGCAAAGTGAGCGGAAAGGTGATCGCGAGAGAGCTCCTCAAAGTGACTTCCACAGGAGAGTGCCTTGGCGAGATACATGCTGTGAAACTCAGTGTTGAAGAGGGTGGTATCCTGCACGGCCACTGCGAGATGATCCCAACCACCTGTCTCGCCGCCGAAGGCGGCTCGCTCCGCGGAGCGGAGCGCGGCCCTTCGGGCCGAGAGCCAGGTGGTGGGATGATCCACGAGGCACCGACTCCATCACCATGGACGATGAGCGCCGAGGAAGCCGCCCAGTATTTAGAGATCGACATCGCCACCATCACCGAGTGGGCCATGGCGGGCAAGATTCCCACGATTGGGGAGGAAGGCGGCTGGAAGTTTGACAAGGCGGCCCTTGAGCAGTGGGTGAGTCAGCAGAAACTCAACGCCGATCCCCCCCGTTA
>CAYNXT010000134.1:0-4613 GCA_964401235.1 uncultured Planctomycetales bacterium | reverse complement strand
TCCAAATTCATTCGGGCATTGTCCCGGAAGGGTTCAAAGAAGAACCCAAGCTCATCTGTACAGTATCCTACTCGTATTTTTGGGATTTGTGGTACCGCTTCCAACTGTTAGATGTCAGTTTCTATGATCTGGATACGCAGGAAGTATTGTTGCGGGCTGGACAATACGGAGACAATGCATTCAGCACTGAGAACAAGACACTCGATATGGTCTTCAAAGAAATCAGGGCTAAAATGGGCAAGTAGAGTAGAATGCAAAGAATTTCCAATAGTGTCGATGGAACAAACAAACCGGCGATTGGAGAGTGATTGCCGGCTTCGTCATGAAGTTCATAGATATCCCCGGAACTACGCCGCCGACTTCCAGCGCGATGAGCGACTGCTGCTCAAACGGCTCTCTGCCCAGGGAGGACGGCCATTTGGGAGAGACCACAACGGCCGGGTCATAGCTCTCGCCAGGACAACAGCGAGACCTTGTAGATGGCTCCCGAGGAACGATTGTCGGCGAGTGCTTTGTCGTAGTGGATACGTGCACGGCCCTTCACATACACTTTCTGAGCCACTGCTGCCCCAAAGAGCTCGGCCCGGCCTCTCATGTGGAGTCTCGCGGTGGGGGCATAGATCGTAGCGTAGACGCGACTTCGGCCCCGGAGCATGACTTTGTTGTTACCCGTGACATAGATCTTCAACGGCGTCGCGTGAGACGCTACGGTGACCGGATCACCGAGAAGATGCTCTGGGTCATCGCCGACAGCATCGTCCTCGATGGAATCTTCGGCATCATCGATAGGATCATGACCCAGGGCCTGGCCTCCAAGCTTGATTTGACCAGAGACATAGATTGTGACGGGTCCAGTGGCGCTGATTTCAGACCCCGCTTCAGCCTTGATGCTAGAGTAGTAGTACGTCCCGGCAGGAAGCCTGAGTACCTGACCACGGCGCAGTCTCAGGTGACCGAGATTGGGCGTGCCTGGAGGTACTTGCGGAGTAGCGAAGACCGTCCGGTCGGATGCAACGTGTCGTTCGCCCGTGATCACGGCGTGCCCGCGGACGCGGAGAGCATCGTTTAGATCCGCTCCAGGTCCGACGGTCGCGTCGCCGTTGATGAAGGCGGAGCCCGCAATATCCACGGCCCCGTCCCTGACTGAATTGGTTGCCACATCTCCGTTAGTCCCGCGGGTCAGGTCATAGGGCCCTCGAGCGGAGTTGAAGCTGTCGGTCTCAGCTCGCCCTCGGATCCACACACGCTCGATTCCAAAGAGGCCCCACTGAAATGGGGAAGTCAACTGATTCTCAACTACCACTTCCAGTGTTTTGGTCAGGCCATTCAGCTGGCCGACGCTTTGGATGAGGTACTGATCAGATGCCGGTGAGGGGAGTCGTGTGATCGTCCCCCTGTATGTCCCTCGGTCAAAAGTGGTTGGTCCAATGGTTGTGGTGTCACCTGTGCGCAGTTGCACAAGTGCGCTCTCGAGAGCCGACTCGGCAAGGTGGAACGTACGGATGAGGTCCCGATAGCGCCCAGCGGTATTGTGTTCTTGAGCACCTTGCATAGTCGCCGTGGATGACAAGGCGAGCAGGACCGCGACCAGTAAGTAGGAGGTAATCAGTACGAAGCCGCGTTCCTGGTGGAGCCCCACGGGCAGAGCCCGTGGCGCAATGACGGGGTTGAACCTCCGCATCTCAGCAGACTCCGTTGTCTACGAGCAGAGAATAAAAAATAGGCGCCCTTTCGGCTGAGGGCGCCTATCATTCAACTGAAGTATGCCTGAAAGAGATCTCCGATGTCAAGGCGATGCGACAGGCGATGCAACACTTGGAAGCGCTACCGAGCCCACAACCTCGGAGTTTCGTATGATGTCCCCGAAACTAGAAACTAGGGTTGGCCGCCGGTGGTTTTCATCGACAAAGCCAGGGCGTTGATGGTGCGGGTGATGTGCTCGGAAGTGAGCTCAGGGTACATCGGCAGAGCGAGGATGTCGTGTGAGACGCTGGTCGCATTGGGACAGGCGTCAGCGTTCGTGATGAATAGCGCGAGGGCCGGCTGTGCTGTAAGCGGAGCGGGATAGGCGACTTGGGTCGCAATGCCCTGCTGGGTGAGCGCGGCCTGGATGGCATCGCGCTGTGGGACGCGCAGGCAGTAGAGATAGTAGACATGCTCGCACTGTGGCTGCTCGGTGGGCAGCACAAGTTCGGAGAGTTTCTGCTCTTGAATGGCGCGGGTATAGGCCTGAGCATGGGCGCGGCGAGCGGCAGTCCATTGATCAAGACGACGGAGCTTGACGCGCAGGATGGCCGCCTGCAGCTCATCGAGGCGGCTGTTGATGCCGATGGCCTCATGCTGATAGCGCTGGCGGCTGCCATGGACGCGCAGGAGCCGCACGCGCTCTGCGATGGCCGGATCATTGGTAAGCACCATGCCTGCGTCTCCGTAGGCGCCGAGGTTTTTGCTGGGAAAAAAGCTCAGGGCTGAGGCGTCGCCGAATGAGCCGACGCGTTTGCCGTGATAGCGCGCGCCGATGGCCTGCGCGCAGTCTTCGATGACCTTCAGCCCGCGCTCGCGGGCCAAGCGCATGATAGGCTGCATGTCGCAGGGATGGCCATAGAGGTGTACCGGAATGATGGCCTTGGTGCGCGGGGTGAGTCGAGCAGCAAGTTGAGCCGGATCAAGATTGTAGGTGGCCAGCTCGATGTCGGCAAACACCGGCTTGGCCCCGATGGCGAGAATCGCTTCGGCGGTGGCGAAAAAGGTGAACGTGGACGTGAGGACCTCATCGCCTGGTCCGATCCCGCAGGCGCGCAGGGCGAGCTCAAGCGCATCCGTTCCTGAGGCGACCCCGACGGCGTGTTGGGTGCCGCAGTAGGCAGCGAGCTCCTGCTCGAGCATGTCCACTTCAGGGCCAAGGACGAACTGGCCGCTCTCGAGCACGCGCTGAATGGCTTCATCGATCTCGCGTTTGATGGCGCGGTACTGCGCCTGCAGATCAACGAGCGGAATGGATGGCATGGCGCTGGGCAAACCACTCGACGGTGCGGCGAAGGCCTTCCGTAAAGCTCACGCGCCCTTTCCACTTGAGCAGCCGCTGCGCCTTCGAGGAATCGGCATAGGTGCGCAGGACATCGCCTGGACGAGGCGGCTCAAACGCTGGCGGGATCGAGAGCTCCATAATCTGATTCAGCTGCTCGAGCAGCTCAAGCACGGTGTGCTCTTCGCCCAGGGCAACGTTGAGCACTTCCCCGCTCACACCAGGAGTTTGGGAGGCAAGCACCGTCGCCTCGACGACGTTCTCGACATAGGTAAAGTCGCGCGACTGCCGGCCATCCCCGAAGATCGGCGGAGATTCCTTGCGCAACAGACAGGCAATAAATTTTGGCACGACGACCGCGTAGTCATTGTCCAGGCTCTGGCGTGGACCAAACACGTTAAAGTAGCGCACACTCACGGTTTCAAGCCCGAACCCTCTGGCATACAAACCGCAATACAGCTCAGCGGCCAGCTTGGAGGCTGCGTAGGGGGAAATCGGGCGCGCGGGATAATCCTCCCGCAGCGGCATCTGATCGGTTTCGCCGTAGACCGAGCTGGAGGAAACGCTCACAACTCGTTTGACCTTGGACTCTCGCGACGCATCCAGAAGGTGAGCTGTCCCCATCACGTTGACGTCGGTGTAACCCACCGGATCGGCCATAGACTTGGGCACGCTGCGCCAGGCCGCCTCATGGATGACATACTCGGTGCCGTGGCAAGCCTTGCTTACCGCATCGCGGTCTCGCAAGTCGCCTTGAACAAACTCGATGCGGCTGCGCACCTCTGAGAGGTTCTCGAGCTTGCCGGTGGAGAGGTCATCAAATACGCGAACCTGATGGCCATCAGCCAGCAGCCGATCGACCACGTGCGAGCCGATAAATCCTGCCCCGCCAGTCACCAGATAACGGGCCATCAAAGCGTAACAACGCGGGCAGAGGGTTTCTGAAGACTGCCGTATTGATTGCGGGTATCGACGATGACCGGCGCGTGGCGCAAGATCATCCGGTAGTCCACCAAGGAGTGGTTAGTGAGTACGACGACGCAGTCGCTTCGACGAACCAGCGAGGGGCTCAGCCGCGCTGAGGTGCGGCGCGTGCCGTTCAGCGTGGCGACTGGAACGAACGGATCATGATAGGTCAGTTGCGCGCCCCGCTCTTCTAAGAGACGGGCGACGTCAAATGCGGGAGAATCTCGCATATCGTTCACGTCTTTCTTATACGCCAGGCCCAGCAGCAACACCCGCGCGCCCTTGAGCGCCGTGCGGCGGTTGTTTAACACGGTGCCGATCTTCTCGACCACATATGCCGGCATGGCGGTGTTGATTTGCGTGGCGAGTTCGATAAAGCGAGCCTCAAAGCCATGCACGCGCACTTTCCACGCCAAATAGACCGGGTCGCTGGGAATGCAATGGCCACCAATGCCAGGGCCGGGATAAAACGGCATGAAGCCGAACGGCTTGGTCCGAGCAGCCTCGATGACTTCCCACACGTTGATCCCGAGCCGGTTGCAGATGAGGGTGATCTCATTCACCAAGCCAATGTTGACGGCGCGGAAGGTGTTCTCAAGCAGCTTCACCATCTCCGCAGCCT
>CAYNXT010000133.1:0-4651 GCA_964401235.1 uncultured Planctomycetales bacterium | reverse complement strand
GAGCGTATCAAAAGCCGTGCAGGTGCCAATGAGCCCTTTGGCAAAACCGAAATTCGTCACCACCGTGGCGTCAATTTTGCCAAGGATTTCTTCGGGCCGCAGGTTGACGCGTAACTGCCGGCCCAGCTCGTGGAGCGACATGAGGGACGCCAGCCGCTGGTCCAGCTCTTCTTGGGTGCGATGCAGCTCGACGTCCGTTCGGATGATGAGTTTGGCTTGCTGATCCAGCTGATCATAGGCCGCTCGCAATCGCTGCAGCTCTCCAAGCTGTTGCCGGGCGTGATCGAGCTGGAACGCTAAAAACACAATGCCACTGACGAGCGCGGCGACGCCGATCAGGGTCATGATCCATCCGGAGGCCACCCAAACAATGGCGGCACCCAGCAGGGCAATCACCAGCCAGAGGATGAGTCGTTTGCGGGAGAGCATCACTCGTTTCCTTACGTGCCTAGCGCGACGGCGAGGACCGATCCGGTTTGCACCGCCGTGCGACCGTGAACCAAGTTCATGCCTAACGGGGCTTGCTCGCCATACGTGTAGCATCCGACAAGCGGCACCGAGGCGCCTACGGCGCGCCGGATTTCCGCGAACTCCAATGCGGCTCGCTGAGGGCCCAAGAGCTTGCGACGAAGTGCGGAGTCAAACACGATGACGCACGCGACGTGGTCGAGCGATTGGACGGCTTGGCGGGCAGCCTGCCCAGCCGCCTCCAGTGCGCGTTCGGTGCTGCCAAGCATCAACTGCACCCAGGCACCCTCCGGCAGCTCTCCGCTGCACGAGAGGCTGCCATCAGCTTCGAACGCGACGACATTCCGCAAGAGCCACTGGTTGTCTGTTTCGCATTGCACGCCCAACGGATAGGCCAATCCTTGGCGTGTGAGCTCTTGCGCGCGCAGTTGACGAACCAACTCCTCGCCGAAATACTCTTCATACACCGATGCGGCAGGTTGATGGTCCAGTTCTATGAGCACATTGGCGCGCGCACGGGTGACATGCCGAGGCTTGCTGATGGGGGCGAATCCGTGCTCGATACCGACTCCCATTTTGCCTTGCCCTCCGAGGAGCGCACCGACGACGGCATGGCTGACGACGCGATTGTTGCAATACTGGTACGTCCGGTTCATCCGCCAATCATCCCCGGCCATGCCGCCGGCAATCAGCGAGCTGGTTCCCAAGACTTCTTGAGCGCCACGCACGACATCGGCGTAACTGCTCACCAGGCCGTCGCTAAAGAGTAAGAGCCCGATGCGCGCGCCTTGAAACTCTTTCATGGCGGCATACGCGGCCTGTTGTCCCGCGGCTCGGGGTGCGTGATCTAATCCTTCCCCTAAGCCGACGCTCCAGTGCAGGATGGAGGAGGCGATGAGCATGATCACGCAGCTATGGCTCATGGGGCCCTCCGGTGTGATTTCTCCGGCGGTGCTTTCACCGACGAGCAGGGTGTCGCCCAGCGTGCTGCGGATGCTACGGATCAGCGTTTCCTGATCGAACCACGACGAGGCAAATACCAGGGCCATTTGCGGGGAAAATGGCGAGAGCTTCGCCAGAGCCGCCTCGGCGGCTTCTTGGCCTGCGCGTGCCGCGTCGGCTTGTTGGCTCCACCCGACTGTGGCCATGATGGATTCTGACATGCTTTAAGTATATCTGAGGCGGTGCTTGAAGGTGTAGAGCGACTCATCCGCCGCTTTGAGGACGGCTTGCGCCGTGCGTCCGTCGTGATACAGTTGGCCAAGGCCGACGCTCAGCTTGACCGAAGGCGTTCTCTGAGTCTTGCCAGGGAGCGTAACGCGCACCTCGCGCAGTTTCTCCGCCACCGCTGTGGCTTGATCCGAGGTGGTTTCAGGCAGCGCGATGACGAATTCATCACCTCCTAATCGCGCGACAATGTCCGATTCTCGCATCAGCGTCTTGAGCTCTTGGGCGACCTGTTTGAGCACGAGGTCTCCGGTTGGGTGGCCGAAGCGGTCGTTGACCTGCTTAAAACCATCGATGTCGATCATGAGACACGCGAGGGGCCGTTGATAGCGCGCGGCCCGTGTGCATTCCCGCTGCCACCGATCCAAGAAAAATCTCCGGTTGTGCAAACCGGTCAGCTCATCGGTAATCGCCAGCTGCCGCAGCCGTTCGGTGGTGTGCCGAAGTGCTGCCGTGCGCCGGGCCACCGCCCGCTGCAAAATCCACGTGCGGGCCGCGAGCAGCCACACGACGACAATCACCCCAAGTCCTGCCAAGAGACTCAGAACGATGAGCACGACTGTGAATCGTGAGAGGGTTTGAACGACGTGCGTGGTGGCGGGTTGCATGCGCAAGGTCCATTCAGCGGCATCCAGTTTCAGGCGCCGCTCCGAGACGATAGAACGCGAGGAAGAAGAGTCCGGCTGCCATCCTTCGGACTGATAGAGCAGTGTGCGATCCTGCCAGCATTGCACGCGATGATTGGGTGGGAGGTTGGCGGAGAAGAAATCAGCCAGCAAGGGTTTCAGATCGAAAATGCCGACCAACGCCGTCCGGATGCGCGGGGGTTGGAGCGGTTCGAGCATGATGAGCAGCGGTCGAGGCGTCTCCCCATCGCTGACGAGCGTCGAGGGTACGCGCCAGACGCCGCGCAAGTGGCTTCGTTGGGCGAGCACGCGATGCAAACGCGCCAGATCCGTGTTAAAAATTCCCTTGGGGTCGACCCACCATTCCGGGGGCTGCTCGGCTCGCAGAAGCCCGATGCCGGTCATGTGTTGGGTATGGGCAACGGCGCTTTGTCCGAGGGCCTCCAGTTGGGGCATGGAGAGGTCGGCGCGGCGGTTGAGCGTGTCACGAATAAGCGTGAGCGTGCCGCGGCGACTTTGGAGGCGAGCGGCGAACTGCTGGGTAACATGCTCGACGCTAGAGAGGGTATCGCCCCGGAGTGCCTGGCGGCTGCGCCATTGCATGAAGCCGACCAGCCCGAGCAGCACCACACTGATGAGCAATGTGATGCTTGAGGCAATCAGGACGCGTTGATAGCGTCGCGTCGTCATAGTCGTATTGTAACGCGATGCAAGATGAGCAACAAGGGGAAGGGATGACACCACAGATCACACCGAAGCCCACAGAGACACAGAGAATATCCAAAAGTTTTCTCTGTGGTGTGGAGAGGGCTAAAACCCTGGAACGGAGGTGCAGCCGGTGGGGGGTTTGCTGTTCTTGACCTTTTCCAAGAGGGCTTCGGCGTCTTTGACCGCCTTGGCCTCAGTGTCCTGCTTGGTGGCGCCCCGGGCTTTGACGACCCACGCGCCGGGATCGGTATTGTCGATCGTGGTGTGATACACCTCGCCGAGCCGGTAGGTGATGATCGTGACCGGCCAGCCGGCGAGTTGGGTTTTGCGTTCCGTATATTCCTCTACTTTAGGCATCGATAACTCGGTATTTACACCACAGATGACACAGAATCCCACAGAAACACAGAGGACATCCGACGAGGCCTCCTCTGTGTCTCTGTGGATTTCTGTGGCTCTGTGGTGTCATCTAAGGCGTTGGAATGAATTCTATGGTTTTTCGACGGGGGCACCGACCAGGTTGCCCCACTCGGTCCAGCTTCCGTCATAATTCTTGACGTTCTGGTAGCCGAGCAGATGTTTCAAGACGAACCACGTGTGGCTCGAGCGCTCGCCGATCCGGCAATACGCGATGACCGGCTGCTCTCCGGTGATGCCGGCTGTGCCATAGAGCGCGCGCAGTTCTTCAACGCTCTTGAACGTGCCATCGTCGTTGCAGGCCTTGCCCCAGGGAATGCTCTTCGCGCCTGGAATGTGGCCGCCCCGCTGGCAGGTTTCAGGCAGGCCAGGGGGTGCCAGAATTTCGCCGGTGAACTCCTGCGGGCTGCGCACGTCGACCAACTTCGCACTCTGTTCCGAGGAGGCCTTCATCACCTCGGATAGAAAGGCGCGGATCGAGCGGTCCGGCTCCTGCGCCTTATAGGTCCTTGGCGTGATCGTTGGTGCTTCTGTCACCAACTCGCGCCCTTCCGCAATCCACTTTTTGCGGCCCCCGTTCATCAGGCGCACATCTTTATGGCCATACACCTTGAGTTGCCAAAATGCCCAGGCCGCGAACCAGGTGTTGTTGACGCCATAGAGAATAACCGTGGTGTTGTTGTCGATGCCGGACTGGCCCATGAGTTGCTCAAATTTGGCTTTGGGGATGATGTCGCGCCGGAGCGTGTCGCACAGTTGCGTGTCCCACGCCCAGCCGATGGCATTGGGGGCGTGGCCTTCGTTGTAGGCTTTGGTGTCCACATCCACCTCCACGAGGCGAATATTGGGGTCGTTGAGGTGCCCAACGACCCAATCGGTCGACACGAGCACGGTTTGCTGAGATGATGGAGAAGCTGTTTGCACGGCCATGAGCGTATTCCTCCTCTTTGCTTGGTAGACGCTTATTATACGAAACACCGACGAGAACTGTCAAGGAAACACCCAATGTGCCTTCCTTCGCCCACTTGCGAGTTGGCGGGTCCTGCCGCCTGCGGCAGCCCACCGTGCTCGTCCCACCCTTGGCGGGACTCCGCGCTGTGGGCGCCCGACCTCCGGCGTCACCCGCCAAGAACGTACGACGTGCCCTCGACCACTCGTGAGCGAACTATGCGGGTTCAGCCCGCAGGGCGCGGCCAGGCTGTTAG
>CAYNXT010000132.1:0-4690 GCA_964401235.1 uncultured Planctomycetales bacterium | reverse complement strand
TGATTCCACGAGCAATGTGGGCGCTCCGGTCCGTGATCTGGCGGTTATTCTCATCACGCCGGATGGCAACCTCCGGTTGGAAATCGATCCCGACGATCTCAAACAGTACGACTAGCCCACCTCGGAGGAGAGCGCATGCAGCCGGCCCGGACCATTCAGAAAGTCTGGAAGAGTATTCCGACGATGGAAGGAGCTGGGGTACGGCTGCAGCGCGTCTTCGGGTTCCATGAGGTGCCGCAACTGGACCCGTTTCTGTTGCTGGATTGCTTCCACTCGGACAATCGCGACGACTATGTGCGAGGATTTCCCTGGCATCCGCACCGAGGGATTGAGACGATTACCTACGTCCTGGATGGCGATGTGCAGTGGATGACGGCCGGAAGTCGTAGAAGGAGAAGGCTATTTTGATCCGGGGCGAAACGCCTTTGACCGCGAGCTCATCGGCGAGAACTACTTCGACATGCAGCCCTCATGCGTCTGTACTGAGGGCACCATCGCGCTCTATGAGCCCGCAGGTGATACCGCCGGTAGCGTGGTACGGCCCGATCGTCATGAATACGAAGCAGGAGCTGGAAACCGCCTTTCAGGAATTCCGAGCGGGCTCATTCATTAAACAAGGAGTGGCATCGAGCAAGTGATTGAGCAATGGCATACGTTCCCAAGATCCTGGCGTTTGCAGGGAGTACTCGCACAGGCTCCTTCAACAAGAAGCTGGTGAAGATCGCGGTGGCCGGAGCTCGTGCCGCCGGGGCCGAAGTGGCCTATCTTGACCTGCGCGATCTGCCCATGCCGCTCTATGACGGGGATTTGGAAGCAAAGGAAGGCATTCCTGCCAATGCCCAGAAATTTAAGGCGTTGATGCTCGCGCATGAGGGGCTGCTCATTTCGGCTCCGGAATATAACAGCGGCATCTCCGGCGTGTTGAAGAATACGATCGATTGGGCGTCGCGCTCAGCTCCCGGCGAGGCTCCGTTAGCCTGTTTTACCGGAAAGGTGGCTGCCCTCATGAGCGCGTCCCCAGGAGCTCTGGGTGGCCTGCGCGGATTGGTCACAATTCGGTACATTCTGAGTAATATCCACGTGCTGGTGTTGCCGGATCAAGTCGCCGTCCCTCGGGCGCACGAGGTATTCACCCCGGAGGGCGCTTTGAAAGATCCGAAGCAACAGGCCTCCATTGGGCAGCTGGCCCGCAACCTTACCGAGATCTTGACGAGACTCAATCGAATCGCGTGATGTACTGCGTCTACATTGTGGCAGCCCGGGATGGGACGTATTACGCCGGTTCCACCAACAACCTCCCGCGTCGGCTGGCACTCCACAATAGCGGGCGTGGAGCCAAGTATTTGCGGGGTAGGGGGCCGGTGCAACTTGTGTATCTCAAGGCATTTCGGTCTCAGAAGCGAGCTATGCAGGTTGAGTGCGCGCTCAAGAAGCTGACAAGGCCGCAGAAGGAACAGATCATTAGGGCGCGCCATGATTCTTGCCATTGTGGATGATTTATTCTTCCGCTCAAAACTCGAGGCTATGGCCGCGCAGCTTGGAACCCCGCTGACGATCAGCGCGGATACCACCTCCATTCCGCGCGCCGGAGAACCCTGGAGCCGAGTACTTATTGACTTGAATCTCTCACACAACGATGCACTGGCGATTATCCACGAGCTGCGCGCAAGCCATCCCGATGTCCCCATGGTAGGGTATTGCTCGCACGTCCAGCGGGAGTTGCAGCAGCAAGCGCTCGAGGCCGGCTGTACGATGGTGCTGCCGCGATCCGCATTCGTCCAGCAACTCCCGGAGCTCCTGAAATGTTGAACACAGGGGAACGGAGTTGATGGGTGAGAGGCAATCGGTGGCGGTCCCTAATTTTTCTGAGATTCGTATGCTGTCCCCGGAATTCGGAATTCCCATGGAACCAACCATCAACGATCTGACGGGCACACCATTACTGAAGATCAAGTGGCCTACGCTGGTAGGGATCAGCCTGATGCATCTGGGGCTGATTGTTGCGCCAAGCACATTTAGCTGGCACGCCTTCTGGATTTGTGTGGGTCTGCATTGGATCACCGTCGGTCTTGGCATTACCCTGGGGTACCATCGACTGCTCGCGCATCGAAGCTTCACCGTCCCGAAATGGCTGGAGTATGTGTTGGCCGTCTGCGGGGCATTGGCAGCTCAGGGCGGACCGATGAAATGGGTCGCGACGCATCGCGTCCACCATGCCTTTTCAGATCGTCCGCAAGATCCTCATAGTCCCACGCGCGGTTTTTGGTGGGCACATATCGTCTGGCTCCTCGCGTATGACGAGGTGCTTGATCATCCGACCAAGCACTGGCGCTATGTTCCAGAGCTGGCTCGCGATCCGATCTATCGCGTGATCAGTACGACCAATATTTGGCAGCAAGTCATCTTGGGGCTGCTCCTCTTTCTCCTCGGGGGCTGGAGCTTCGTGCTGTGGGGCATGATGGTGCGAACGGTCTTCGCGTGGCATTGCACCTGGTTAGTCAACTCAGCGGCCCATATCTGGGGCTACCGCCGGTATGCAACAGGCGAGCGCTCAACGAATAACTGGTGGGTAGCCCTCCTGACCTATGGCGAGGGCTGGCATAATAATCACCATGCCTATCTCTTTTCAGCAGCGCATGGGTTGCGCTGGTGGGAACTCGATGTCACGTATCTGACCATTCGGCTGCTCGGGCTCTTCAACCTTGCGAATAATATTCGCCTCCCTCGCGGCAACCCTGCCCAACTTCCACCAGTGGAAATGTCCTGGCCCGAGAGAGGGCGGCCTGCCAGGAGGCTCGCTCGTGCTGGCCTACTCTGAAGCGGGTGCCGGCGCGCCGGTGGTGCTCCTGCATGCCTTCCCACTTTCTCGGGCGATGTGGCAGCGGGATGCTGAACAGTTCGCCCCTCTAGCTCGCGTCATCATGCCGGATCTTCCAGGTTTTGGCGCTTCACCCCGGCAGCCTCATCCCTCGATGTCCGCAATGGCCTCGGCGGTGGCCGGTCTGCTGGATCACGGGAAAGTCCGGGAGCCGGTCATCTTGGCCGGGCTCTCAATGGGAGGCTACGTTGCGCTGGAATTCATCCGGCAGTTTCCAGGACGGGTCAAAGCACTCGGCTTATTCTCCACGCGGGCGGCCGCGGATTCGCCGGAACAGCGTCAAGGACGGATGAAGCTCAACGAGCAACTTCAGGCCCGCGGCATCGAGCCGCTCATGACCTCAAGCCTCCCGAAGCTCCTCGGCCGTACCAGCACCGCCTCGCAGCCGGATCTCCTTGCGCATGTGGCACGGCTCATCCGAGCGGCATCGCCAGATGGAGTGATTGACGCCTTGCGTGCCATGGCCGAGCGCTCGGATTCGCAACCGCTCCTCTCCGGCATCCGCTATCCGACATTGATCATCGCTGGCGAGGAAGACGCGCTGATTCCTGCACAGGAAAGCCAGACGATGGCCCAGGCCATTGCTGGCGCCACACTGGAGATTATCCCGCAAGCTGGCCATCTCGTGAATCTTGAGCAGCCCGAGATCTTTCAACGCCTCGTGAAAAATTGGTTCAGTAAGTAAGGTGCCAGGCACCGCGTAAGGTGCCAGGCACCGCGGTAGCTGGCACCTATCCTTGCAACAGGATTTTATGTAGAAGATTTGAGAGTTATACCAAATATGGTATACTATGGATAACCAAGGCACTTTCAAGTCGCTGGATTTCATCGGTTCCTCAAGAGAGGATCTGCGGGAGTTTCCCGATGGGGTCAAACAAGATATCGGCTATGCGCTGTTTGAGGCTCAGAAGGGGCAGATGCCGCTCGCTGCCAAGCCCTTAAAAGGTTTTGGCGGTGCAGGCGTCTTGGAGATCATCGAACGTTTTGACGGGGAGACCTATCGGGCCGTGTATACGGTGAAATTTCGAGAAGTCATCTATGTGCTGCACTGCTTTCAAAAGAAGTCCAAGAGCGGCATCAAGACACCGCAGCAGGATATCGAGTTGATTCACCGTCGACTCAAAGCGGCGCAAGAGGATTATCAGACCACATACGGGCAAGGAGCGTAACGCATGCACACAAAAGGGAAAGTCCATCGAGGAAGCGGCAACGTGTTTGCAGACATCGGTGTCGCCCATCCGGAACGAGTCCTGGCGCGGGCGCAAGTCATGTCTCGAATCTCAGAGATTATCAAGGGGCGCGGCTTCACCCAACAAGAAGCGGGAAAGCTGCTCGATCTCCCTCAGTCAAAAGTGTCCTGCCTCATGAGCGGCAAGCTCAGCATGTTCTCCTTGGAGCACTTGTTTGAGCTTCTCAATGCGCTGGATCGCGATGTGGAGATTATCATCAGGCCAAGAACCAAAGAGGAAACAATCGCGTCAACCCATGTCTTCCTCACGTCAGTTCCATAAGCGTCTTCAGAGGTTATTGGAAGCGCATCCGGAGGCGGCCTTGGAGCATGCGAAACTCTTCGCAGAGCTGCCGCTCCCCACGCAGTTGGCGATCATGCGCAGCAAACTCACTGACCGGGAACAAGCCATTGAGCGCGCGCTGCTTCGGGGCGAATATATCGATGTAGCCAAGTCAGAGTTTGACCAGGTCGCGCAAGCCATTGTCCATCGGCGAAAGACAAAACGTCGTTAAATTGTAGGAAATGTGGAGTTCCGGGGACAAGACGAAATGGCTGAGTTACGTATGCTGTCCCCCGAATTC
>CAYNXT010000131.1:0-4731 GCA_964401235.1 uncultured Planctomycetales bacterium | reverse complement strand
CTCCGGAGCCAGAGGTTATGGGTTCGACCCCCGTCGGGCGCGCCATCTCTTAATGCTCTAGTAAACGCTGAGCCCCTTGATCAACCATTTGCTGGGCGAGACGCTCGCCCAAACTCACCGGTTCGGTCACCAGACCAGTCGCTTTCCCTCGTACATGCGCATGGCCGTCTGCAGCGATGACCGCTCCTTCAAGCTTCAACTCACCGCCCTCGCAACAGGCATACGCGGCGATGGGGACGCGGCAGCCGCCACCGAGGGTTCGCAAGAAAGCCCGTTCGGCCTCCACACACACTCGACTCTCAGGATGGTTGAGCTGGCTGACCAGCTTGTCGGTCTGGCCGTCTGCCGCGCGCGTCTGGACGGCAAGCGCCCCTTGCCCTGGCTCAGGTAACATCATCTCAAACGGCAGATATTCCGTGATGCGGCCTTCAAGCCCCAGGCGAATTAGCCCACACGCGGCCACGACGATCGCATCGTACTGGCCCTCGTCGAGCTTGCGCAACCGAGTATCGACATTCCCACGAATGTCGCTCATTTCTAGATCGCTGCGCCGACGTAAGAGTTGACTGCGCCGTCGCAAACTGGAGGTGCCGATGCGCGCCCCTGGCGACAACTCCTCGAACGCGTGACCGGCACGACTGACGAGCGCATCCCGTGGCTCATCACGCTCCAGCACCGCCGCGATGCGTAGGGCCGACGGCGTATCCAAGGGCAGATCCTTCAGACTGTGCACCGCCAGATCGATGCGGCCCTCAAGGAGCGCGGCTTCTAACTCCTTGACGAAGATCCCTTCTCCGCTTAGCGTTGTCAGGGAGACATCGGGATGTTGATCGGCTTGCGCCTTGATCGTCTGGAGTCGAAACGTGTGTCCAGGCGCGCACTCTTCCAATCTGGCCTGCACAATCTGCGCCTGGCACATCGCCAAGGAGCTTCCACGCGTCCCAATGACGAAGGAACGCCTCATTCGAATGACGAATGACGAATTGCGAATGACGAATTGTCCATTCGACACTCGACATTCGACACCCGACATTCCCCGTGCCACCAGTCGAGAAAATGGTTCACTTTATGATCGATGATACGCTGCGCCTCTCCCACCGCCTGGACGCGCGCTTCGTGATGGTGGGCAGCGAGGCCTTGCAAATCATCCACATTAAAGAGATACACATTCTCCAGTGAACCTACGGAGGGCTCGACGTTTCGGGGGACCCCCAAATCAATGAGGCACAGCGGACGCTGGTGGCGGTTGTGCATGGCCTGCGCGAGTATGTCTCGCGAGAGCACAGGGTTCGTTGAGCTGGTTGAGCAGATCACAATATCCACTTCGTGAAGCTGAGCCGTCAGGTGCTCGAGTGGCACGGCGAGAGCTGCATGCTCAGCCGCGATACGCACCGCCCGCTCCGCGGAGCGATTCATCACGACCATGTTCCGCATGCCGCGCTCGGAAAGACACGAGAGCGTGCGCTCGCCGATTTTTCCCGCTCCAATCAACAACACCGTCGAGGTGCTAAAATGGCCGAAGATTTTCTCCGCTAGCTCAACCGCGACGGTCCCAATCGATGTGCACCCCCGTCCAATTGCGGTGTGTGTTCGGACCGCCTTGGCAGTATTGAGCGCCTTTTGGAACAAGACATTGAGCACCTTTCCCGTCGCCCCATGCTCCTTTGCCCAATCGTAGGCGTGCTTGACCTGGCAGAGAATTTCAGCTTCACCGAGGACCATGGAATCCAATCCGCTGGCTACGGAAAACAGATGGTGCACGCTGCGAGGTTCGGTGGAGTGGTAGAGTTGAGGCGAGACCTCCGGCAGGGCGACCTGGCCGTGGTCGCTCAAAAACCGTTGCAATCGGTCAACGGCGGTCAAGGTATCCGCTTTGGCGTAAATTTCCACCCGGTTACAGGTGGACAAAATCGCCGCTTCCTCTAAGCCGATGCGCTCTCGCAGCGTCGCAAACGCGTCGGGTAACTGCTCTCGACGAAACGCCAGCCGCTCGCGCAGCTCAATCGGCGCCGAACGATGATTGACTCCAACCAAGACGATATGCATCGATGCGATCACTCAAAGATACGGATGTCCTGAAGGCAGCAAATAACTGGCACCCAGGAAGGTAAACAGAACCAAGCTAAACCCCATGACGGACAACAGCGCCATGCGGCGGCCTCGGAGCGTGGATCGCAACCGAATCAGCCAGAGGGCGCAATAGGACAACCACACGATCAACGTGACATACTCCTTGGAATCCCCCAGCCACCATTGACCCCGCAAGAGGCGGGTGCCGAGCAAGCCGCAAGCCACCCCGAGGCTTAAGAGCCCAAATCCAATCCCGACGGCCAGGAAATTCATGCGATCCAGCGTGTCGAGCGCTGGGAGCCGGTGAAAGAGCAGGCCCATGTGCTTGTGCTTGAGCTGCCGCTCCTGGACCAAAAACAGCGCCCCGGAGATGCACGCCAGGAGAAAGGCCGCGTAGCTTAACAACGAACACACGACGTGCGCGCCGACCATCATGCGTGGGGTCTTCCATTACGATGGCGCGCGTGCGCCTGCAGCAATAGGAGCGCATCGTGCCGAGCCTGCTGGTAACGGCCGCTGCGCACCAGCCGAAAGACTCTCCCGCCAACGACTTCATTGAAATACCGTTTGCGATCGTTGTAGTGCGGCAAGCGGCGCTTGGCAACGCCGCGCAGACCGGCTAATAGCTTTAACATCGGGACATATTCCCGGCCCACGTTCTGTTCCAACTCCCGGCGAAGGCGCTTGGCAATCGTGGGGCTGGCTCCCCCAGTGCTCACCGCAACCGTCAAGGATCCTCTCGTAAAGAGGGACGGGGTAATAAAAGAACAGAGCGGTTTTTGATCAATCACGTTGGTAAAAATTCTCCGGCGCGTGGCCTCCCGAAAGACCTGCTCGTTGATCGCCTGCTCATCGGTGCAGGCATACACCAGCCATGCACCGTGCAGATCCAGAGGCCGGAAGCCTCGCGCGGCATAGCGAATCTTCCCCGCCTTGGCATGCGCCACCAGCTGCCTGCTCAGCGTTGGACTGACCACGGTGAGCTGCGCGCCATAACGCAGGAGCGTCGTCACCTTGCGTTGCGCAATGAGACCCCCGCCGACGATGAGACACCGGCGGCCTTGGAGATCTGCAAACATGGGATAGTATCGTTTGGGTTGCATTAGAGGTTCATGAGCCGAGGAGCTCTTTCAGGCGAGCAAACTCTTCAGGCGCCATCGTGGAGCCTTGGGCGCGACCAGGAAACTCGCCCGATCGCACCTCGCGAACGTAGGCCGTCGTGGCCTGTCGAACCGTCTCGGCCACATTCGCATAGCGCTTGGCAAATTTCGGCTTCAGCCGTTCATAAAGCCCGATGAGATCATACGTGACGAGGACTTGGCCGTCGCACCAGGGACCTGAGCCGATTCCGATCGTCAGGATGCGAAGCCGTTGCGTAATCTCTTGCGCGACGACATCCGGCACGCATTCCAGCACCATCGCAAAGCAGCCGACCTCTTGCAGCGCAATGGCTTGTCCCACGATCCGTGCTGCGGCTTCCGCCTCTTTCCCGCGAATGCCAAACCCGCCTTCCGCAGATGCAGTCTGCGGGGTAAGACCGACATGGCCTATGACCGGAATGCCGGCATCAACGATCGCCTTTGCGACGTCTTCGATGCCCTGTTTCCACTCCAATTTCACCGCATCGCAACCGGCCTCTTGGATGAAGCGTCCGGCGTTCTTCACCGACTCCTCGAGCGATCCGCGAAAGGAGAGAAAGGGCATGTCGCCCACCAGCAGCGCGCGGCTGACCCCTCGCCGAACGGCCTTGGCATGGTGCAGCATCTCCTCCATCGTCACCGGTGCGGTGCTCTCATAGCCTAACACCACCATTCCCAGCGAGTCACCAACGAGTACCATGTCGATGCCGGACTCATCCACGAGTTTCGCCATGGGATAGTCATAGGCGGTGAGCATGGTGACTTTGCCACCCTGCTCTTTTCGATGTTGGAGATCTGCGATTGTCACTTTCATCTTCTCGTTTTCATGGTCTTGAAAAGCTGCCTGGCAGCGGGTCCTGCCACCTGCGGGACCCCGCCGGCTGGCCTAACGCCGCATGGCCCAGGTGGGGTCGTTTCCGACGAAGCGTCCTTTGCCTCGGCCGAACGGCCAGTCGGCAGGGGCCTCCCCTCCGGTGTCACCCGCTGCCCAGTAAGGACTGTTCAATGGAGACTCATCTTATTAGTTGAAGAGCTCCTCACGGACGGCGCGGGTGGCTTCGACGACGACGCGCAGCTTCTCCTTGGCCTCTTCGGGCGTGCGCGTCTTGAGGCCGCAGTCCGGATCGACGTAGATCTGCTGCGGCTTAAAGACCTTCAGCGCCTTCTTGAGATTGTCTCGCACCTCTTCCACCGACTCGATGCGGTGACTATGAACATCCACGACCCCTAACCCGATCTCCTTGGGGAAGCGCTTGCCTTTGAAAAAATCCAGCAGCTCGAACTTACGATTCGCAAATTCCAAATCGATTTGATCCACCGGTAGCTTGTGCAGCTTCGGCCCAATCGTCTCAAAATCGCCGTAGCAGATATGGGTCAAGGTCTTCGCGTTCAAGCCCTTGGTCACGATGCCGAGCGCCTCAATCGCCAGGTCCATTTCCTCCGGACGAGTGGAGATCGCCGGCTCATCGATCTGGATGTACTGCGCGCCGGCTCGCTCCAGATCTTGAGCTTCCTGGCGCAC
>CAYNXT010000130.1:0-4733 GCA_964401235.1 uncultured Planctomycetales bacterium | reverse complement strand
CCCCTACTACGGCTACGCGCGCCAGGACCGCAAAGATCAGCCGCGCGTGCCGATTACCGCCAAGTTGGTGGCCAATCTTCTGACCACCGCCGGAGCCGATCGTATCCTCACGATGGATCTGCACGCAGGACAAATCCAAGGCTTTTTTGATATTCCCCTGGATCATCTCTATGCCATCACGGTCTTCGCGCAGCACATCAAGCGGAAGCGGTTGAACTCGTTCGTCGTCGTCTCTCCGGATGTCGGGGGTATTAAGATGGCTCGGGCCTACGCCAAGCATCTGCGTGCCGACCTGGCGATCGTGGATAAGCGCCGGGACAATCCAGAGTCCACCGCCGTCATGCACATTCTCGGCGAGGTCAAAGGGAAAATCTGCCTGCTGGTGGACGATCTCATTGCCACAGGGAGTTCGCTCGTCGAGGCGGCCGAGGCGCTGCGCCATGAAGGCGCGACCGCGGTCTACGCGTGTGTCACGCACCCGGTGCTTTCCGGGCCGGCCATCAGCCGCATCGCCTCCTCGTGCTTGCAGGAGCTGATCGTGACGGACACCATTCCGTTGGATGCGAAGCGGCGACATCCGAAGATCACGGTGCTCTCCGTCGCGCCGCTCTTGAGCGAAGCCATTCGACGTATTCATTTTGAACAGTCGATCAGCGTCTTGTTTGACGGCATGCCCGGGTAATGTAGATGGCGAAAACGAAGAGTGCGACACAAGCGGTATTGAGCGTCAAGCAACGGGCGGAGCAGGGCAAACGCGCGGTGAAACCTGTCCGTCATGCGGGATTCATCCCGGGCGTCGTGTATGGGCGAGACACCAAACCGGTGGCCATCAGCGTCAACCGTAAAGAACTCGTGCACGTCTTGCATTCCAAAGCGGGCGAACATGCATTGGTCACGCTTCGGGTTGCCGGCGAGCGGGCATGGGAAAAACCGGTGCTGGTGAAAGCCGTCCAGCATCATCCGGTCGATGGACATGTGGTCCATGTGGATTTCCACGCCATTGTGTTAACGGAGCGGCTCCGGATTAAGGTGCCGCTGGTGCTTAAGGGCGAGCCGGTCGGCGTGAAGCAGGAAGGCGGCATTCTCGAGCAGTTCTTACGAGAGGTGGAAGTGGAGTGTCTCCCCACGGATATCCCAGCGAATATCGAGTTTGACGTCGCTGCGCTGAAGATCGGCGACACCGTGCACCTGCGCGATCTGACCCTGCCGAGCCGTGTCACGATGACCAGCGATCCGGAAGGGGCCGTGGCCTCTGTGCAAGAGCCGAAGGAAGAAAAGCCTGAAGAGACCGAGGCCGCTCCGACAGAGCCGGAAGTCATCCGCGAGAAGAAAGAGGAAGCCGAAGCCGCTCCCGGCGAACCACGGAAGGCGGAAGCCGGCGAGGTGAAAAAGGAAGCGAAGTCCGAGAAGTGAACATCATTGTCGGATTAGGCAACCCAGGCCATACCTATCATGGGACCAGGCACAACGTGGGATTTGCGGTGGTCCAGTGGCTCGCGGAAGCGCACCATGTGCATATGACTCAGCGGGTGGTGAGCATGGCGGATGAGCGTCCGGCGGCGGTCTACGGCGACTACCAGCAGGACGGGCGTACCGTAAGGTTGCTCATGCCGCTGACGATGATGAACGAATCAGGAGAGGCTCTGAAGGGACTCACCGTGACGCCGGAGCAGCTCTTGATCGTCTGTGACGATGTGAATCTCCCGCTGGGCACACTGCGGGTGCGGCCGGACGGCGGCGCCGGCGGCCATCACGGGTTGCAATCGTGCCTCGCAGCCTTAGGAACTGAGCGGATTCCACGCTTGCGCATCGGGGTCGGCATTAAGACGCTGCCGAACGATCTGCACGATTTCGTCCTATCGCATTTTGAGAGCGCGGAACATCCAGCCATCACTCGGGCTATTGAGCAGGCGGCGGATGCCTGTGAGACATGGGTGAATAAGGGAATCGATGAAGCGATGAATCAGCACAATCGGGCACACGAGGCATCGGCATGATCACTCGAGAATATGAGGCATTGGTCATTGTGAAGTCGGGCGGCACGGACGAAGAGCTCGCGCGAGAGGCGGCAGAGATTGACGCCCTCGTCAAGAAGGTCGGTGGCACGATCGAAAACACGCAGCAGATGGGACGGCGACGATTGGCGTTTGCCATTGCGCGTCACACTGAAGGCCACTACTACCTCCTCCGATTCCGGGCTCCCACCGGTCAGATCGCCGAGTTGGAACGGCTTTTGCGGTTGCAAGACGGGATCGTCCGCTTTATGATTCTGACAGAGGAAGAGCTTGGTCCATTGCCCGCCGCCGCAGCCGGGGCCTCGCACTGACATGGTGAGCCTCAATCGCGTCTTATTAATCGGTAATCTCACCAAAGATCCTGAGCTGCGCTACACGCCCAGTGGCACTCCGGTGGCGAATCTGCGCCTGGCGGTGAATTCCAGTTTTAAAGATCAGAGCGGCCAACGCAAAGAGGACACCTGTTTTGTCACCATCGTCGTGTGGAGCAAGCAGGCGGAGATCTGCAATCAGTACTTGAAGAAGGGCCGCTCGATCTTCATCGAAGGACGGTTGATTTACCGCAGCTGGGAAGCGGAGGGGAAGACGCGCTCCACTATGGAAGTCCGGGCCGATCGGGTGCAGTTTTTGGGCCTGCCTGCCTCCCAGAGGGAGGCGCAGGCAGGCGGGCCAGGAGGCTCCGGTCGCGCTGAGCCGGCTGCCAGCGAGCCTGTGGCGCGTGCGGAGGAACCCGCTGAGGAGTTTGCCGCCGAGGAAGCCGGCGAAGCCGAGGTCCCCTTCTAATGAGGTGTTGATGGCGATTATACGACGGGTGTTCGTCAAAAAAGCGTGCCGGTTTTGTTCCGAGAAGATCGAGTTTATTGACTATAAGGATCTCGATCGTTTGGGACGTTACGTCACTGAGCGGGGGAAGATTCTGCCGTCGCGGTTAACGGGCACGTGCGCGAAGCATCAACGCGTGCTCACGCGGGCCATTAAGCGAGCCAGGTTCATGGCGCTGCTGCCCTACGTGTCGGTGTAGTGATGGACGTCATTCTTCTGAAGTCAGTTGAGAAGCTCGGCGCAGAAGGTGCGATTGTTCATGTAAAACCCGGCTTTGCCAGAAACTATCTGCTGCCGCGCGGCCTGGCAGCCTCTGCGAGCCCCTCACAGCGCAAAGTGGCGGAAGAGACACAGCGGCGACGCGCGCAGAAAACGCAGCGCGCGCAGGCGGAGGCCGAGGTGTTGAAGCGCAAGGTGGAGAGCCGCCCGCTCACGCTTACCCTCAATCTCGGCGCCGATGGCAAGGCCTTCGGTGCGATTACGGCGCATGACGTGCTTGAGGCGCTGGCGAAGGAAGGGTTCCAACTCGACAAGCACGCGGTACAGCTAGAGCAGCCGATTAAAACGTTGGGCACGGTTGAAGTTTCGGTTCGGGTTCATCCAGACGTCACCGCAACCGTGAAGGTATCGGTCGTGAAGGCCTGACCGTTAGGCCGGTTGGCCGGTTAGGCCCGTTGAACGGGCTTAACGGGTGAACGGGCTCAACGGGCCAACAGACTAATGGATTTTGCTGAAGTTACGACCCTTGAACGGGTGCCTCCGCAAAACGTCGAAGCGGAGCAGGCGGTCTTAGGTTCGATGCTGCTCGAAGAAGAGGCGGTCGTTCAGGCCGCGGAGCTGCTCGAAGAGGCCGTATTCTATAAAGACGCCCACCGGAAGATTTTTTCCACCCTCCTGACACTCTACAAGGGTAACGTGCCGGTCGACCTCGTGACGGTCACCGACGAGCTTAAGCGCCGCAACCTTTTGGATGCGGTTGGCGGGGCGAGCTATTTGGCGACCCTGACGAGCATCGTCCCTACCGCCTCCAACGCCGAATATTACTGCCGGATCGTGAAGCAGAAGGCCATCCTGCGCAGCTTGATCCGCGCGACCACGCAGATTGCCGGCGACTGTTACGAGGAAATCGGCGAAGCCGATTTGCTGTTGGATCGCGCCGAGTCGATGATCTTCGATATCGCCTCTAAGAAGCTCAAGCGCGACGCGATCGCCATGAAGGACATCATCAAGAGCTCGATTGAGATGATCGATCAGCTCTATCAGCGCAAGGGCGCGATTACCGGCTTACCGACCGGCTTCCTTGAACTCGACCAGCAGTTGGCCGGGCTGCAGCCAGCCGAGTTTATCGTGGTGGCCGGGCGTCCTGCGATGGGCAAGAGCAGTTTCGCGCTCTGCGTCGCCGAACATATCGCGCTTGCCGAAAAAATCGGGGTCGCGCTCTTCAGTCTCGAGATGTCGAAGGAGAACTTAGTGCAGCGCATGCTCTGTTCCCATGCGCGCATCAACGCGCATAACGTTCGCTCCGGCATGCTCTCGACGAGCGACTGGCCCAACCTCACCAAGGCCGCCGGCAAGCTTTCTGAAGCGCCGATTTTCATCGATGATTCGCCCGGCATGTCTGTCTTAGAGCTCCGCGCAAAGGCGCGACGCCTCAAGAGCCGCCACAACATCGGCCTGGTCATTTTAGACTACCTGCAGCTCATGGACGAATCCTCGGCGGCGGAGAACCGGCAGCAGGAAATTTCCGTGATTTCTCGGAGCCTCAAGGCGCTGGCCCGCGAGCTGAGCGTGCCCGTGATTGCGGTGAGCCAGCTCTCGCGCGCCCCGGAGCGCCGCGAGTCCTTCCGCCCCAGACTCTCCGATCTGCGCGAATCCGGCGCCATCGAGCAGGATGCC
>CAYNXT010000129.1:0-4827 GCA_964401235.1 uncultured Planctomycetales bacterium | reverse complement strand
GGTCGGTGAGTCCAGATCCCGTCGTTCCTCATCTATCCCCCAATGTGATATAGTTTGTTCCATAAGTCGCCGCTTGAAAGATCGGCAGGTAAGACAACGGCGTCCACGGTCGTTGGCCCGTCTCCGAACGTCGTTGAGCATAATCTTAAACTCAGACCAACCTAAAAGGGACCCGCTAAATAGTGTTTTTATAGAAGAGAAGGTTTCAAATTCTTTGGCTCCGGAAACTACGATTTGAAAATGAGAGGAGACCAAATGAAACGGTTTTTAATTCTGCTCGCTTGTTTGGGCGTCCTAGAATGCACAAGCGTCTGCTTGGCGGCAGCCCCTTACCAGAAGATTTATCTCACATCTGGAGAAACCATTGAGGGTCGGATTGACAGAGGTCCGGATGACTCGCTTGCGATACAAGAGAGAAGTACGCGTCAGGTCCGTAATTACCCCAAGGCGGATATCGTTAAGATTGAATACTACAATGAACAAGGGAACCTGTTCGAAGAATACAACTATGCGGGCGGCCTTAAGGATGGGGAACACAAGATTTATAATACAGATGGAAGCCTCTACGAAGAGGGAAGCTATGCCCATGGTCAGCGAGATGGTATCGCTAGACAGTATTTTGAGAATGGAAAGTTGCGCTGGGAGAAGACGTACGACCGTGGAACCCTGATTCACACAACGATGTGCAAAGAAGTGCTCGAAAGGGAAGAATCGATTCTTTCCGTGGTTGGCTATGAATGCGAGGATCATTGACGTTACGACATCGATGAGCTCCTGATGGTTAACTAACACATAGATACGAATCAAGAGTCATGGCCAGCGAAAGTTCTAGCCTATTAACAAACCAATTATGAATTACGGATTGCTGGTTCGATCGGGAATGTTACTCCTCGCAGTGTCCTTTTGTAGTTCAGACTGTGTTGCCGAAACGATTTACCTGAAAGACGGCAGGAAGGTGCAGGGGAAGATTACGAGGCGAAGCGAAAAGTCAATTACGGTCGACTGGTACGGAGTACCAATAACCTATTGGCTAGATGAAATCGAGAAGGTCGAGAACGATCAGTCAGCAACTGCAGCCGAGCAGACAACGATAACCCAAGCCAACGAAACCGTGGAAGCAGAAGCAATTCAGAAACAGCCTGCTGTGGAAGCATCTCGGCCATCCCCTGCCACTAGTTCCATCAAGTCCAACGACCGGCCATCTGTAGACTCTTTACGTGCCCAGCAAGCAGTACTCAGATGGAAAATCAGGATCCCTTTCGTGGAAAAGGGAGCGACATCCCCACCGGCATTGAGCAATGATCAGGTCTACCTGCGTACTGGTGATGGCGTGCGAGTGTATGACTTGGAAACAGGAAATGAACAGCTAGCATTTCGCGCGCAAGGAATCACTTCGGCTCCTCTTCTGGTCAAGAGCCAATTGTACTACGGCACTGGAGAAGGACATTTCTACGCCGTAGACCTCGAGTCCAAGCAGGTGCGCTGGACATTTGAGACCCAAGCAGCGGCTAAAGCAAAGACCGGCCTTGAAGCCTATCGCCAGACTCTGGGCTACATTCCGGATGAAGCACAGCAAGGGTACACGCGCACCCAGGAGTTCCGTCAGATTCGAGCAACCCCGTTGTTGGCCAATGGGACGGTATATTTCGCAAGTGTCGATGGAGCGCTCTATGCACTAGAGATTGAATCAGGGAAAATGCGCTGGATGTTCCAGACGGAGAGTTTCATCGAATCCTCGCCTATTCTGCACGAAGGGCTGATTCTTGTCGGCAGTCAAGATGGGCGGCTCTATGCCGTGGACCAGCGCACCGGGAATGAGCGGTGGCGCTATCAAGTAGAGCATGATTGGCCATCACAACCTGTTGTCAGTAAGGGGGTAGTTTATTTCGTGGCAGGCTGGATGCTCCATGCGGTGG
The DNA here is from genome assembly GCA_964401235.1 of uncultured Planctomycetales bacterium. Classification (GTDB taxonomy): domain Bacteria; phylum Omnitrophota; class Gorgyraeia; order Aquiviventales; family Aquiviventaceae; genus CAYNXT01. The sequence goes on along the minus strand of CAYNXT010000129.1, from coordinate 2,911 downwards.
ATGCTAAAACCGGAGCGCTGGTTGGACGCTTTGACATGCCTGGGCCCATTGAATCCCGTCTTACTGCCGACGGCGATACAGTCTATTTTCTCACCCAAGGGAAGGCGTATGCGTTCAACATCAAAACCGGTCAGGAACAGTGGCACGCGGCCGGCTACTACAACACCCGGACTGTACCAGTGGTAGCGGGATCGGTAGTGTACTGCGGGGGCTCGGACGGGACACTTCATGCGCTGGATCGCGAGAGTGGGCGTGAGCGGTGGCGATTTAAGGCAGAAGGCCACTTTGCGACGCCAGTGGCCGCAGATGGGACCGTGATTGCGGCCAGCGAAGACGGCCACTTGTACGCAATCGCGGGGGTTGAGGCATCACAGACAACGGTAGCCGGGCCAGCGCTGCTCGTTGCGCCAACGATTGAGGCGTCATCTGTGCCGGAGATTCGTGTGGAACAGTTCTCTGGCCTCCGCTGGATGCATGACGTGCATCTGGGCACACTCTCCACCCCGATACTCTCAAAAGAGGCCCTCTATGTGACGGTCGGGGACTCCTCTTCTACTTACAACATCTACGCCTTAAACCCTTCCACAGGAGAGAGGCGGGGAGAGTTGAGTATTATGGGTGACGGGGTCCGAGTGAGTCTGACAACTGATCAAGGGTTGGCGTTTGTGATCCGACCTCATCAAGCGTTCCCGCAGTCAACGAGAGTCACGGCGGTTGACATCGTGAGCCGTGCTCCCCGCTGGGAGCAAGAGTTCGCCGGACCGCTCACCCAGCGGCCTGCCGTGCTTGATGAGGCACCGATCATTGCATACGGCACGGTTTACTTCAAAGGAGAAGACGCTTTTCTGCATGCCCTGGATGAGCTCACAGGGAATGCTCGCTGGACAATTCCTCTCCAGGATATTTTCGGAGACAGCAGGTGCGTCCATCAGTACACCGCTTCGGCATCAGTATTGCTGGCAACCTGTCGAGACACTGGAAATGGGCTGCTTGCAGCATTCGATGCGGCCACCGGTCAGCGGCGCTGGAATATCACATTAGAGGGGTCGATGTGGAAGGCCTGGAAAGGCCCACCAGCGATTGTGGACGGTGTGATGTATGCGGGTAGTGGCAATGAGAAGCTATTCGGCCGACTCTATGCCATTGATGCTGCAAGCGGGACGATTCACTGGAAAGCTCCTGTAGATGCGACGGTTGCCACAACACCTGTTGTGCATAGCTCGACGGTCTACGTGGGATGTGAAGCGGGACATTTGCATGCGTTTGATCGGCAGAAGGGTATAGAGCGCTGGCAGGTGCAATTAGATGCGGAAGCAACCGAACCAATCATCTCAGGGACTACAGTGTACGTCGGAGCGGGGGATGACTATACCCGCGGCGGACTCTACGCACTGGATGCGGAGACGGGCCAGGTGGACTGGCACGTAAAGACAACGGGAGCCGTGATCGCCTCGCCCGTACTTGCCAATGGCATTCTCTACGCAGGAACCGACTACGGCCGACTTGGACGGTTTTATGCGATCGACAGTCGAACCGGAAAGGTGCTGTGGCATCTTAGTCTAGCCAAGCGTGTACGACTTCCCGCGGCTGTGCACCGAGGAGTCGTGTACGTAGTGAGCTACGATAAGCTGTACGCGCTCACAGAGGCCAAGCTGGCGCCATGACGCACCAGGGTGAACGACGTGGCAGCGTGAGATGGCTTGCACTCGTAGCGCTCGTGGCAGGCGTGCTGGGTATCGGCTTCGTCAGTTGGCGGAAGTACGGGCAATCTGCACCAGGGCTGACAGGACTTAGTTGGGAAGAATTAACTCAACGTGCGTCAGTACTGCGTCGGGAATCCCGTTATACCGAGGCGATTGCAGTTGGTGACCGGGCAGTTAGGGTAGCTGAGAAGACATTCGGAGCGAATGATCAACGTGTTGCCGATTCGCTTGAAACGGTCGCCCAGCTGTACGTAGAAGCGCTCCAACCGGGTGGTTCGCGCAGTGGCGAACTGCTCAAATCCGACAGCTTCTTTAATCCGCGCATCACTGCGACCGTCCTGGGAAAGTTTGGAGTAAAACCAAAGCGCCCGGCTGATATGGAGGAAATCCTCAAGCTGCAAGCCGAAGGCAAGCCGGTAGACGCCGTGCGTTTACTCTACCGGGGATTTCTCAAAGGCGAAGAACTGTTACAGAAGGAACTTGCCAAGCGAGAGCGTGCACTTGGGACGCAGAACCCCGACCTCGTTCCCTTTATCCTGGCGCTCGCCGACTTCTACTCTGTAGAAGAAGCCGGCCCGAAGGCAGAGCAAATGTACCAGCGAGCGCTTGTCATCTGCGGTCGCGCCTTCGGAGCGGGCTCACCAGAGGTGGCAAGGGTGCTAGATCAACTGGCGACTGTCTATGTGCATCGACACATGCACCGCGAAGCCATCGATACGTTGGAACAGACTATCCTGATTCTTAGAGATGCCGAAGGGCCTAACCATCCCGATCTAGTTTCTCCCTTGTCCTCGTTAGTGTGGATCTACCACAATCAGCATCAGTATGAGAAAGCTGAAGCGCTTGGGGAATGGATCGTACAAATTGAAGAGCATAGTCAATCTCCTGATTCTTCGCGGTTAGTCAGGGCTCTGGAAGGATTAGCGTTGACGTACCATGCGCACGGCAAGAACGACAAGGCAGAATCATTATGTCGGCGATCCCTGGCCCTTCAGGATGCGATGCTCTCCCCTAATCTCTATGCGCTGGAGTCGTCATTGAGTCGGTGCTGGCAAGTGCTAGAGAAACGGGGAAAGTTTGATGAGGCAGCCTTGATGAAGGCGCGGGCTGATAAGCTCCGCGAGCAACTTTGGAAAAAATCCCCTTCCCAGGGGTATTGATGCGTTCGTTCACCTATAGCTTATTGACGTTTTAGTTGAGTAGAGCGT
>CAYNXT010000128.1:0-4836 GCA_964401235.1 uncultured Planctomycetales bacterium | reverse complement strand
GATGAGACGATTTTTGGCGACGCTTTCTTCGAACCGATTGCAAAGGCCGTCAGCGAAGGAGCCGTAGGCGGCGGTGGAGGTATTGAGATCATCAAGGAAAGCGGCACCACAGTGACAGCGTATGCGGTAAAATCCGGCCCACACTGGGGAAATGCCGATCAATGGAGCAGACAGCGGCAGAATTTCCAGAGCCTACAGAACCGGCTGCGAAAACTGCACAAGGCGTTTGATCCAGTCCTTGGTTATGGCTATGGCAAGCGCAATACTGATCCCAAGGGATCAAAAAACTACCGGCAGCGTTCTGGCCAGGCGTTTTGGGAAGAATTGACGGGTGATCCAGACTTTTATCTCAAGCTGATCCGCTTAATGAAGCATTACCCGCAAGAGCATCGTGTTAAATATCAAGTCGAATGGAAGAAAGCAGTCAATCGATTCGAGCGTGAATTCCTCAACAACTTTTCAACGCCAGACGGCGATATTAACTGGGAGAAGCTTGTCGAGTTCAACAGCGGAAAACAGAAGCGAAAGCTGAAGAAGTCCAAATAGGAAAGGCGAGCCCGCGCAAACAGCCCCCGCCTGCTTGATCCGAGCTGGTACGTTTGGAACGCCCACTCCTTTACATACCAACATGCCAAGAGATAGGTAGTGCAATCGACATGAGTCACGTGTTCATTATGAAACCTGGCGAAGAACGCCATCTTCCCCAGGTCGATGCAGTCGTACGGCGCCTGAAGGAAGAGGTCTTGGGTATCGAGCAGTTGGGCGATGAGGCGATGTGCCGCGTCTGTGCACAGCAGCCCGCGGATACCGATGAGCATGCCCCCTCCAAGAGCGCTGGAAATCGTGGTCACGTTTTGCACGCACGCGTCAGCTACGAGCAGTCAGTCGCCTTGGGTCGGCTCGCCTGGGAGGTCGAACAGGCACAACGGATCGTATTCCGGTCATTGTGTGGGCCGTGCAACAACAACACCGGAAGCTGGTACAATCCCGATTACGTTACGTTCACCAAGCACTGCGAGTCGCTGGCAATTCCACAGAACGCTGGCCGTCTCTGCGATGTACGGCTACGCGTACGGCCTCAGCGAGTCCTGAAGCAAGCGCTGGCATCCCTGCTCGCGGTTTCCCAGCCGGGGCTGACTGTCAAGTATCCACATCTTCGAGATCTCATCACCCGTAAAGATGCCGCCACTGCACTGTCCCCCTGCCATCTATGGCTGTACGTTCGGGCCAATCGAGGTGCTCGATCCTCTGGGCTTGGATTTCGACTGGAGTTCTCCAGCCAAACAGGGCAACTGCTGGCTGAGTTCTCGTTCTGGCCACTAGGCTGGCTGCTGACGCTGGACGACTCGCCAGTGCCAGGCGCGGCTGACGTGTCCGAATGGAGCACAGTAGGATCTGGCGAGGAAAGAGAGCTGACACTTGCAGTCCCGTGCCAGTGGGCCGTCAGCCCTTATCCGGCTGATTTCAGAAGTTCGGAGCAGATTAAGGGAGCGGCGTGACGCTAATGCATCTTGACCCGTTTCCAATCAGCTCAGGGGACTATCAGAAACTGCAAGCATTCTGTCCAGTGAACACGTATCGAGTCATTAGGGGAACGGAGCTGCCTTTTCCATTGCCACGCTCTCTGGTGGACAAAGTGGTTAGTGCTGTAATCGTTGGTTCCGGGGCTGGGGTGGATAGAGTCTATATGGTGAACCTACATCGAAGGGATGCTAAAGCGGGCGCGCTCGACCAGCAACCACTGGCCATTGCTGAACACAACGGCAAACTTATCGCGGGGTTCATTCAGCATGGGGATTGGGCAGGGCGAACCGCTCAACCTGCGGGAGATTTTGTTGCGGCGGTTGAGGGTAGCGGTATCCTCAACTACTACCCTTATGTAGGTATGCCGCAGAAGGGGTCCGGCGATATTCGAGAGCTAGAGCCGGATTCTCAGCGGGCGACTTTTTGGAACTCGGCTCGGTTTGTGCTTCCTTGACCAAATCCAATGACAATGGCTGCGGGTTGTGCATTTCACGATGGTGTTGTCCTGATTGCTGATTCCCGGGCAACTTGGGCGTCGGGGGGCGGGAAGCATCACTTCGACGATCGATTGCAGAAAATCCTACACCTCGGTCCTAAGTTGGCCATGGGATATGCGGGCGACGTAGCGCTGGCGGGGACGACCGTGCAGGCGCTCCGGAAAGCGATCGCAAAAAACCGTCGGTTGGAAATCCCAAGGAGAATGGCGCAAGAACTGCCCCGTGTCGCGCGCCACTTCCACAAGCGGGAGGCAGGCGCTCGAGTCCCCCAGGCCTCCTCAGTGGCCTTCGTGCTTGCCGGATGCGATAGATCAGGAAAGGTGTCGTTATGGACATTTCGATCGCCAGAGTTTCAAGCCAAGGAAATAATAGATTCTTTTGACGTCTTAGGGACGGGTGACGTTGTGAAGCACTACCTGGGGCGGACGTTTGCGAGCCTACAGCAGCTCCCTGAGCTCAAAGCGCGGGCAGATCGTCTGATCCACGAGCTTGAGGCTGAGCTGGGAAAATTAACGCAGCACACGAAGGATACGGTTGGGGGTCTCTTTCAGGTCATCCTAATCGGTGCCGATGGCATCAAACCGATGCGATACGGGTTCCTCGACATCAACGTCGAGGGGCCGGGGTACGCCCGCAGCATTCACATGGAGCGCGGTCGTTGGATTCAAACCGATCTGAGCGCAGGAAGCGCGACCGTTCTGCGGCAACCCCATGAGTTGGTAGGGCAGTTCGTCGGAGAGCGCCGCATCCATGACATCCGTGCCCCCGAGGTCAATGGGAAAATCCACCGGTGGCACCTGCAGTATTTCATGACTTGCTTGGCGATCAAACGCGACGTTGGCTCGACTGAGTTCATCGGGGAGATGACCACACTGACAGGGTTCGGGTTTCCGAAGGTCATCCCGATCATGGTGACCGCCTCCTTCTGGGGCCCAACTGGGCCCCACGAGGTCATACTCCGATTCGATGCATCGGGAATAGTCACCACTCTTCACCAGGAAACTGTGCGCATCCACTATCAGACCGAGCCGCTTGAACTCGATTGGCGAGTAGAAATACCTGTGGCCACTCCGGGCCGCGTCTACCTCGAACTGGTAGTTGATGGAGAACTCCTGGGCCGGCGCGCCTTGCATTTCTGTGAAGCACCAGGCCCGGCGCCAGCGAGCCGTGAGGAAACTGTTGCGTGGCTTAAGCGGCACACTCCAGAATCGGCCGAGCAGCATGTGGGGTGTGACGACCCGATCCTTCGAGCGGAGGGAGGCTTTCTGAGCTACTTTGTGCTCTGCCAGGAGCTGATTGATAAACCGACACAGCACAAGTTTCTGGGCGAGATGCGTGCCGTGTACTGGAAGAATTACCCGTTGGCCTTCAGGTTCTTTCTGGCCACGTGCTTCCAGTTACCCAGCGGTCAGCATCAGGTTCGGTTGGATCTCGTTAACGTGGCCACCCGGCAATCGGCCAACGTGGCAAATGCTACAATCTCGGCAACCGCCGATTGTCGGCAGGTTCCGGTCCAAGGCGAACTGATTGCCCGAATTCCAGAACCCGGGCTCCATTTTTTCAGCCTGTACGTCAATGACCGGCTTCTCAGCTGTGTTCCGATCCCATTCGAGACAGGGCGCGATCCCTTCTCTTACACTTTGACCGACGATGCGGCCAAAGAAGTTGCCGGTGGCCAGCTTCTGATACTGTCAAAGCGATCTCAACAGCAAACTGGTTAAGCCAGCTCCTCAATAATAATCCGCTTGTGGTTCCAGCGCCCGGTGGCTATTCTGATCGGGATTTCATCCCAGAGTAGCGCGCTTTGAGCCGACACTCCGGGGAGCCATTTGTTACAGTCTTCGAACCCTCGACGGTTTGGTAACGCGTACCAGACCTCGAGGGTTCGTCGATCATGCACGAGCACCTTCTTCACCAGCCGGTGGAGAAGGTGCTTTTTTTGTGGGTTGGGGCTCTCGGCCATCACCCGCTCGAAATTCTCTACGAGAGACGCGAGCATCTCCCGGTCGATGGCCGGAAGCTCCAACCGCTCCCGCCTGGCCTCAAGGTCCCGCCTCTCGGCCTCAAGTTGTTCCATCTGTGCGTTGAGGTCCTGGACCCTCTGGGTGCAGATCTCGGGTTTCATGGTCTTGGCCTCGAAGGCCTTGAAGTAGCGTTCGATGGTCGCCCTGGTCTTGGCCATCTGGGTCTCAACCTTTCCGATCTCCTGCTCCACGTCCGGTTTCTCCGCGCTGAGACGGCGGTTGGCCTGGATCCGAAGAAGTACCTAAAACTCATTTACGAGTCGCTATGCGAGCTCGTGCAGGAGCGGATCGGTCTTGGCGAGCAGCGTGGGAAGATGCGTAAGACCAAGACACGGAAGGTGAAGGCAGAAAAAGAAAGCTTCCAAGAAGTCCTCGATGAGGTCTTACCAAAGGGTCCGAAGCGGTTCCCGGATGATTTCCTTTCCGTGAACGCTGCCAAGGGCGAGCGTGTCGAAGTGGCTCTCCCGGAAGCTACGCTCCGGCTGGACACGTCGCCGATTGCCATGGGGCTCTATGCGGATGGGCTGGGCTGCGTGCGACATGTCAAGAACTCGGCGGAGGGGAAGTTCATCCTCTATTCCCAGCAAGCTGAGCAGACCGTCGCGCGGCTGCCGGCGAAGCCTGTAGAGATCACGCGCACGGTTGCGAACTACGAGGGCTATCTGCGGGACTTGCGCAAGACACTCTATGAGGCGTACTACCGGCGCACGCTCGACGTTGCGGTTGCCGCCCGACTAACCCAGGCAGCCTTCGACCGCTTCCAGTTGCCGAAAGTGATGAGTGAATCTTTA
>CAYNXT010000127.1:0-4841 GCA_964401235.1 uncultured Planctomycetales bacterium | reverse complement strand
ATAATAAGCGCTTATGGCACACGATCAAACCGACAATCGTCGCGAAAAGCTCGATAATCTTCGCGCACAACAGATTCCGCCCTACGCCGGCGCATTTCCCAAGACCGAATCTCTCCAAGCGCTTGTCGCGCGCTATGCGGAGGGGCTTTCGGCCTCGACGGCCGGCCGGCTCAGTGCCAAGCGCGGCCATGGCGGTCTCACGTTTGCCGATTTGCGAGACGCCACCGGGAAGATCCAGATCAGCGTCAAAAAAGACCGGGTCGGTGAGCAGTCGTATGCGCTCTTTGAAAGCCTCGATCTCGGAGACATCATCGGGGTCAAGGGCAGCTTGTTTAAGACCAAGACCGGCGAAGTCACCGTGCAGGTGGAGGAGCTCACCCTGCTAGCCAAGGCGCTGCATCCGCTGCCTGAAAAATGGCACGGCTTGAAGGATGTCGAGATCCGCTACCGCCAGCGCTATCTTGATCTCATTGCCAATGAGCAAGTTCGCCACGTGTTTCAGCAGCGCAGCCGCCTGCTGGGCAGCCTGCGTGGAACGCTCGAGCGGCACGGGTTCATCGAAGTCGAAACGCCGATGATGCACGCCATTCCGGGCGGGGCTGTCGGCGAGCCGTTTGTGACGCATCACAACGCGCTCGATCTGGATTTGTATTTGCGCTTGGCGCCAGAGCTGTATTTAAAAAAGCTGCTCGTCGGAGGGTTGGAGCGGGTCTATGAAATCAACCGCTGCTTCCGCAACGAGGGACTTTCCACGCAGCATAATCCGGAATTTACGATGCTCGAGGCCTATGCCGCGTACCAGAATTATGAAGATATGATGCGCCTCACGGAAGAGCTCATCTGCGAGGCTGCGAAGGCGCTGCGTGGCTCGCTGCAGTTTGAGTATCATGGACAGCCCATCGACCTGGCTCCCCCGTGGGATCGGGTGTCGTTTGCCAAGACGATGGAAGAGATGGGGCTGCACCCTCAGTCATCGCTTGAAGATATCCAAGGCGTGCTCCAGAAGAGAGGCATGCAGGTGAAGGGGTTGAATCGTTCCCAACTGGTTCGGCTCATCGAACAGCTCTTTTCCCCCAAGACAAAAAGCAAGCCGCTGTTTGTGGTGGATTATTGGACCGAGCTCTCCCCGCTGGCCAAAAGCAAGCCGGATGATTCGGATATGACCGAGCGCTTTGAGCTGTTTATCGGCGGCATGGAAGTGGCCAATGCGTATTCGGAGCTGAACGATCCCATCGAGCAGCGACGGCGGTTTGAAGCGCAACTGGAGTACGCCGCTGAAGGCTCTAGGCCGAAGGCTGAAGGCAAAGACCGTAAGCCTCCAGCTAAGATGATTGATGAGGATTTTGTACAGGCGCTGGAGTATGGAATGCCGCCTGCCGGAGGGCTGGGCGTCGGCATCGACCGCTTGGCGATGATTCTTCTGGACCAGCCGTCCATCAAGGATGTGATCTTATTTCCGCTCCTGAAGCCTCAAGGTCAAGAGGAGAAGGACTAGATGCGATACGAACTGTGGTTAGGGTTGCGCTATCTCTTTGCCAAGCGGCGGGAGCGGTTTATCTCGGTGATTGCGCTGTTGTCAATCGGCGGGGTGGCGCTTGGGGTTGCGGCGTTGCTCGTGGTGCTGGCGGTCATGAGCGGTTTTGATCACGACATCAAGGACAAGCTCGTCGGCACCAACGCGCATCTCATCGTAGATGCGCCGCAGGGAATTCGCGAGACCGATGAGCTCATGCGCAGCATTAGCGCCACCGAGCATGTCGTTGGCGTGAGCCCGTTTGTCACCGGCCAGGCGATTCTTCGGCTGCCGGATCGAGCCTTCGGCGTGCTCGTGCGTGGCATGGACCTGCAGCGTGAGGCGCGCGTCAATCGGCTGGCAGATTACATCGTCATTGGACATTTACCGACAAACGACGATGAGGTGGTCATCGGCAGCGAGCTGGGCGCATATCTGCAACTTGGGCCTGGCGAGCGCTTAACCCTCATCAGCCCTGCCGATGGCAAGACGCACGAGCTTGCGATCAGCGGCATCTTCCGCTCTGGTATGTACGAATACGACGCCAATCTGGTGGGCATCACGCTCGCACGCGCGCAGCGGCTCTATGGGTTAAATAACGCGGTCACCGGAATCGGGGTCAAATTGGATCAACTCGAGCGCGCCGATGAAGTCAGAGTGATGTTGCAAACACAACTTGGCGGCACCTACACCGTGAAGACCTGGATGGAGCTTAACCGGACACTCTTTGATGCGCTGAAGCTTGAAAAACTGGTCATGTTTGTGATTTTAACGCTCATCGTGATCGTCGCGGCCGCGAATATTGTTTCAACGCTGATCATGACGGTCATTGAGAAAACCCGCGACATCGGCATCCTCAAGTCCGTCGGTGCGACCAGTCGTTCGATTTGGACACTGTTTACCTGGCAAGGATTGTTTGTCGGTGCGGCAGGGATTGCGCTAGGGGCGAGTTTGGCATGGACGATTATCTGGGCGCTCGATACCTATCAATTCATCAAGCTACCCAGTACCGTCTATTACCTCGACCATTTGCCGGTGAGGATTGAGTGGGCCGATTGGTGGAAAACCATCACTGCGGCCATGGTCATTACACTGGCCTCGACGATTTATCCGGCGCGCCAGGCCGCGCGCCTTGCCCCAGTCGAAGCCCTCCGGTATGAATAATGCTTGAGGCGAGAAACTTGCACAAGGTGTATCGCACGGGCAACGTGAACCTCATCGTGCTGCAGGGGGTGAGTCTGCGGATTGAGCCGGGCGTGTTTGTGGCGGTGACCGGCCCATCTGGGGCGGGAAAATCGACGCTGCTACACCTCTTGGCCGGGTTGGATATGCCCACAAAGGGTGAGGTGTTGTGGGATGATCGGCCGCTCTCGCGCATGAGCGACGCACAGCGCGCCGCTTTTCGCAACCATACCGTCGGCATCGTGTTTCAGTTCTATCATCTATTGCCCGAGCTTACGGCGCTTGAGAACGTGATGCTCCCGGGGCTGATGGACCGCTCCAAACGGCAAAGCTCTTTAAAAGCGCAGGCGATCACCTGTCTTGAGCAGGTGGGGCTCAAGGCGCGCACCGCCCATAAGCCCAGCCAGCTCTCAGGTGGCGAGCTGCAGCGAGCGGCCATTGCGCGAGCGCTGGTCAATGAGCCGCAGCTCTTGTTTTGCGACGAGCCGACTGGTAATCTGGACTCCAAGACCGGCGCCGAAGTGGCTGAGCTGCTGGTCACGATCCAGAAACAGCGCGGCATGAGCCTGCTGCTCGTCACGCATGAGCACGAGTTGGCTGCTCGAGCCGATCGGCAAGTGGTGCTGCGCGACGGCCGGATTGTTGATGACCAAATTTCCCTTAGCGGACGAACACATTTGTAATCTGCAGGAGAACGCAATTGAAATTTTCAAGGCACGCCAAAAACAATATGCGGCTCTATAGGATCACGGCCGCAGATGTAGAGCTGGCGATGGCCGCTCCAGACGATCGAGACCAAGAAGGTGATTACCTGATTGTGTATCGGCAATTCTTTAGGCGATTTGGAAGTCTTCCCATTAAAGTTGTCTACATCATCGAGAAGGAACCGGTCATCGTGAGCGTCTATCCCTTGAAGAAATCTTATCGGAGGTGAAACATGAAAGTGCGCTATGACGAAGATGTGGACGCGGCCTATATCCAGCTGTCTTCCAAGCGGCCAAAGGGAGCGATTGAAATTAAAGAGGGTGTGGTGGTGCATGTGGCTAACCATGATGAAATCGTCGGAATTGAAATTTTGAAGGCGAGCGAACGATTTCCAATCCGCAGCCTTCATACCTTACGGTTTACGACTCAATGAAAGTCTATCTGAACGGCAAGTTTGTGGAGCAGTCAAAGGCGGTGGTGTCGGTGTTCGACCACGGGCTGCTCTATGGCGACGGCGTCTTTGAAGGAATCCGCTCGTACAACGGGCTGATCTTCAAGCTGCGCGAGCATGTCGAGCGGCTGTTTGAGTCGGCGCATACCATCATGCTAAGAATTCCCCTGAGCAAGACCGAGTTGATCGATGTGGTCAAACAGAGCGTGCGGGTGAACAAGCTCCACGACGCCTACATTCGCCTCGTGGTGACGCGAGGGGAGGGCGATCTCGGGCTTGATCCGCGCAAATGCTCTCGGCCGACCGTGTTTGTCATCGCCGATAAGATCGAGCTGTATCCCAAGAAGCTCTATGAGCAAGGGCTGCAGCTGATCACGGTGGCGACGCAGCGCAACGTGCCGGAGGCGCTCAACCCGCAGATCAAATCGCTCAATTATCTCAACAATATTTTAGCCAAGATTGAGGCCATCAACGCCGGCTACGAAGAAGCCATCATGCTCTCGCATTCCGGGTATGTGACCGAGTGCACCGGTGAGAATATTTTTATTGTCCGCGGCAAGCAGCTTCTCACCCCACCGCCATACATCGGGGTCCTACGCGGCATCACGCGCCAAACCGTCATGGATCTGGCCCAGCGCCAGCGCCTTGAGGTGCGGGAGGAGCTGCTGACCCGCCATGACCTCTTTAACGCAAATGAGTGTTTCCTCACTGGCACGGCGGCCGAGATCGTGCCCGTGGTCACCATCGATGGCCGCACCATTGGCTCGGGTAAACCAGGTCCGGTCACGAAAAAACTCCAACAGTCTTTCAAGCAACTCACCAAAACGCAGGGAGTTCGATATTGACTAGATCAATCGTGCCCGGGGCTGCCCGCTCGCGCCGATGCGGCCTCCGGGCGCCCTTGGTCGCGGCCCGGCCACCGAACTCCCCCGCCGGTGTTGCTTCGCTGCGCGAATCGGCGCGGTCGGACATGGTGGCCGTGGGTTTACA
>CAYNXT010000126.1:0-4916 GCA_964401235.1 uncultured Planctomycetales bacterium | reverse complement strand
AACGGTACTATCTCATCTTCCCTTAAGGAGAGTCGCGCTATTTCCGGGCTGTTTCTTAGAAACTCTCTGATTAGAGTATTCTTGATAGCGAAATTGACATTCTGCGGCGTATTGCCGGTTTGCGAGAATACCCTCATCGGATCCAACGTCATCTGGACCATCCCGACGACCTGCCCTTTCTCATTTAAGAGCGGGCCACCACTATTTCCAGGCTGAATTTCCGCGGACATCTGAACAAAACCAGGATTGTCTTTAATACCTACGGTGGAACTGATGAGGCCTTTATTCAGTCGAGGCTTGTCACCCAGAATACTGCTCAACGGGAAACCAATCGTATAGACATCCTGGCCCATCTGGTATTGCGGGTCGTGGGCAAAACTGACAGGGAGGAAGCGTTGGTCAGGGGGTCTGATTTTGAGTAGTGCGATGTCCTTTTCATTGAGCTCTTCATTGATGGAACGATTGTCTTTGGAGTTCAACGAAGCATCCAGGACTTCCTTAATATTACGACTTGTTTCAATTCGTTTCGTTTGTTCCGCATCTTTGATTTGATCATATTCCATATAAACGAGTTCAGCTTCATAGCGCCTACCACTTAACCAGACTGTCGCCTCCTTCTTTTTACCGAGCACGTGAGCTGAAGTTAAGATATGGCCATCAGGGCTTATGATAAAACCAGTCCCTTGATTCCCTCCAATTACGCCTTCCTGTTCGGTCAAGACCACCTCAAATCCGAGTTTCTCCAGCTGTTTTTGCGCCTTTGGCAGTACGCGTCTTGGGTCATTCTCAAACGTCACCAAGTACACCTTTCGGTATTTTGAGAAGGAGGCATTGTGTTTCATGGCGCCATGGGTCGTGGCGCAACCTGCCAGAAGCAGAAGAGAAACTAGCCAAGCTGTTTTCCAGTTTCGGAAAGTAGGGGACGGTTCTATTTTTCTTCCCTCCTGATGGGGATCAGTTTACGCGGACGGCCTCTGGAACGCAAGGCCGTGGGTGGTCCTGTGGGTGGTCCCAATCGCGCCGCGAGCATCTGAACGGAGTCGACTTTGCGCTGGAAGTCGGCGGCGTAGTTCCGGGGACACCTCCGGCTTTCCCAGACTGTCGTATAATCGGCGCTGCTGTCGCACTTTATTTCTGCCGACCGCATGCCCGATCATGACGCCACCCAGCGTGCCGATTGGCGGGTAGAGGTAGCTCCCCACATACGTGCCTAATGCCGGATAGAGCAATTTGTAGGCCGCGAACTCTTCTTCTCGATTGCCGGTTTCAATAAAGTGCTGAAACGCCTCATCAGAAGCTTCGTACTCCTGGTACAAATCAAGCAAAGGAATGAGACGTATCAAGGCATACGTTCCCTTCAGGTGTCGAGAATTGAAGTCATGAGCGTGTCCGGCTTCATGGACGGCGATGGGAGGCAAGTCCGAGTAGATCGAGGCGGTATCGGTATAAGGGTTGTAGCTGTCGCCGCCAATCAGCCCGGCAAAGAGCCGGCCGGGGATGACGACGTCCACTAGCAACGTCACCGGGAGCCCAATCAGCAGACGGTATGGCCAGGCCACTTTCCGGTTAGTCGCTAGCCGCCTGAGCGAACGTAGGGGCGCATACTCATTGAGACTGAAGAGCGTCCCCTCCGCGTTCGTGCTCGCATGGTTGATATAGCCTACTAAGTGGTCCTCTGTATATTCTGAAATAGAGTGATTGTTCACTTTCCAGTTCCAGAGCAAGAGTTTGGGGAGGGCGCCGAAGACGTTCCCGAGGGCATCCATAGGAGGAATCGCATGACCTCGACTAACCTGAGGGTGTGGTCCGATTCCCACGTACGGCGTCGTCGTGGCGCACCCGACGAGGCTGCACACCAAGACCAGGCTCGACCCCGCCGACCTCCAACGATCGAACATCTGCTCCTCCTACAACTGTCAAGGCAGCTCAGTGACTAACTTTCATTATATCATCGACGCAAACGAAATCCGAGCTTGACAGGATCTACCCGAATGAGTAGATTAGCAACGGGATGCAAACAAAAGGAGGGAACGCATGGTAAAAGTAATGAGGATATCTGCTCTGGCGCTGCTGGGTGCAGCGGCATTTACTCAGCCAGTGATGGCTCGTGAATTTGCTGATATCTACACCGAATGTGGTCTGGGAGCTATGATCGCGCCAAGAAATGAAGCCGTTGCCGCAGTGACAAATGTGACGTGGGACTTCGGGACAACGGCCATCAGTTCACATATCAGCTCTCCAGACACGTGTGTTGGCGGGCAGGCCAAGACAGCCGCGTTCATCTACGACTCCTATAAATCGCTGGAAACAGACCTCGCTAGTGGCTACGGAACGCACCTTGATACATTAATGACATTGGTCGACTATCAATCTCAGGCTCAGCAAGACCTCACAAAGGCAGTCCGGGCCGATTTCACCGAGATTGTTGCGGACCCCAGCTATACGGAACGAAGCCGTTTTGACCAGGCGCAGGCTTTGTATAATTTGCTTTACAAGCATATCGATAGTGATCGTGCACGGAGCAGCTCTTTAGAACGGAGCTAATCCCCGACAAGTCTGAGGAGCTAAACAATTATGGGCCCGCGGCGAAGTGCCGCGGGCCTATTAGTTTTGTGCGCCGTTTTCCTGCCTCCGGCTCCTGCCGCCCAGGCATCCGATGTCGCGGAAGCCCTCAAGACAGCTAAGCAGCTCCATCTTGCAAGTCACCCCACTTGGCTTAAATTGCTTCATTACGAACAGGGTGGGAACCACAGTGTGGTTCTGACAGACACATTCTTCTTGTCCCCAAATGGCAACAGCGACCCCGTTGCTGAGCTCACCGCGACCATTCATGCGTATTTTAGTCCATGGAACGACAACGCCGATGAACACGCGCGGTGCAGGTTTCCCGCACGGTACTTCTGGCTGTCCAACCAACTAGTCTTACCTGATTACACCTTAAGAGAGACGCGCTGTCAGCGACTTGAGGATTGGGCGCTGTTCGATAGGGTCAAGTCCGTGAGCTTCCTCTTAGTCAGTGGGTATTTTGGCAATCCGGCATCCACGTTTGGACATGCATTGCTCAAGCTCAACACAGACGCGATCGACGATCCACTCGGTTTCTTTGATCTGACCTTGAATTATGGAGCCTTGATTCCAGAACACGAAAACCCCTTACGTTATATTGCACACGGACTGTTTGGTGGCTATGAAGCGGGGTT
Source organism: uncultured Planctomycetales bacterium (assembly GCA_964401235.1). GTDB lineage: Bacteria > Omnitrophota > Gorgyraeia > Aquiviventales > Aquiviventaceae > CAYNXT01. The sequence continues at coordinate 1,716 of CAYNXT010000126.1, read as the reverse complement.
CTCTGACAGGTACTTTTACACACAGGATCTTGTGTATACGCGTACTGAGTTTCGTGATATGTGGGATTACAGACTTGCATTGTCGGATTACGAGCGAACGCTACTAATTTTGCATATTTGGGAAATTGTTGGGAAGAAGTACACCAACTATTTTCTGGATAAGAATTGCGCCTACCGTCTTGCCGAGTTGCCGGACTTGGCAATAAATGAGGAAGTGGTTGGCACGGTGCGAGGGTGGTACGTTCCGGTGGGATTCTTCCATCGTCTGCACGACATCGATAGGACCCGTCAGGATTCCACAGGCGAAAAGCTCATTCAATCGGTGCAGTTCATCCCATCAAGCCAGCGGAAGCTGTTCCATCATCTAAGACGCTTAACGCCACCTGAGCGTAAGGCATTCAACGCCATTGTTCGAGAGGGCGTGAGTCCGACGTTAACACATCTGCAGCAGTTTACGGCTGAGCGTAGAATTTTTATCCTCGACTGCTTGCTCGCGTACCAGCAATATCGGCTGGTCGCTGAGAGGTCTGATTCCAACTACCGCTTACGAAAACTCAAGGATCAAATTCTGTTAGCCCGCTTGCAGCTGCCCGCTCGTCCAGTATTGGACCAGAAAATTCCAGACTTACCTTCACCTGCCGAAGGGCAGCGTCCTATGGTGTTCGGTGCAAGCGTGGCTACCGGGGATGACGAGGACCCTTTCTTACGGCTCACCTGGTCACCCTTCAGAAAGGAACGAGTCGGACAAAACAGTCTTGAGGGGGATGAGCTTGTGGTGTTTGATCTCGCAGTTGGTGCGTTTGAAGATGAGCAAGAGATCTTTCTCGATCAGCTCGATGTCATACGCATCTTCAATATGAACACGTTCTCCGTCCCGATCGCCGGTGAAAATCCGTTATCCTGGAGCTTGCGTGCCGGTGTCAGCCGCGTTGAGGAAGATGGAGAGGATCGTTACGATGGCCTTGTGAGCTTTGGCGTTGGGTACGCGTGGCAATGGCATCACATGCTCGTAAGTTATGGCATGCTCGATCTGGCAGCCCATACGCTCGACCCTCTTGTGCGTGTACGTCCTCATATTGCTTTGCAATCTGATAGGGGGGCGTTTCGGACTTGGGCCTACTTCGGTGCAGAATCTGCCAGTTACGATGGAGATTTTTCTGAAATTTGGGGAGGCAAAATCCAGTATTCGTTGAGCCCTCGATGTGCGCTTCAGATCGAATTTACCAATGAAACTTCCACGCGTACATCGGTTGGGCTCAACTGGTACTGGTAAACAGGGTTCGGGGACATCATGCGAAACTCTGAGGCCAGAGAAGATGGGAGTTACGTAGGCTGTCCCCGGAACTTCCGAGTAAACGACAAGCCCTTTTTAGACTTGACAGCGGCCGTCTGATGTGATATGCATAATGTGCAAATAATATTTGATATGGCAAACCTTACCCTCACGGATTCACTCCGGCGCCGCCGCAAGCGAGACTGGCTGCCAAGGCTCGCCATCGCCGCGCTCTGCACCTTCACAGGACCAGCCGACCTCCCGTGGGCCGCCACTACCCGAACGCCCTGGCAGACCAACACCTATGGGGCGCTGAACACGAACATCGCCTGGAACTATGCGATGGGGTATCACTTCACGCCGCTCGTCAACGGGCAGGTCACCGGCGTAGGCGGCTACTTCAACGGGACGAAGACGGTCAAGCTCTTCAACAAAGCCACCGG
>CAYNXT010000125.1:371-4949 GCA_964401235.1 uncultured Planctomycetales bacterium | reverse complement strand
TCACCAAACGAGACACCTGGCGTCTTGAACAGCTGCCCTAAGCAGAGGAGGAAGCTATGGAGAGCAGGCGGATGGGGGTCGTCATCAGCCCGCTCACGGTCGCAATGCTCAGCACACCGACGTTGGCGATGGCAAAGTCACGGGGCAAATCACTCCCCGTGGAAGAAGCCACGCTGACGTTTGCGCCGGCGGTTCCGCCTCCCATTACCCGCAAGCATCCGGCGATTGTCCATGCCACCCTCGAAGGTGGCATGATAGGTGCCAGGCACCGCGGTAGCTGGCACCGTCCTGATCTCGTCCTTCCATGTGATCGGTGAGATCTTCGACCGGGTCTACCTCGAGGGCGACCTGATCAGCCCGCCGGCTCGTAGCGTTCAAACGACCCTGGTTCCACCTGGCGGGGCTACGGTCGTGCAATTCGGCGTTGAAGTCCCGGGGAACTACACGCTCGTGGATCATGCGATTTTCCGCATCGAGCAGGGTGCGGTGGGCTATCTGCAGATTGAGGGAAATCCTCGACATGACATTTACGTCTCCCAAGATGACGCGACCCCCTGTCCCGGATGTCTCATCCATCCGTAAGCCGTGTCACGATCTAAAACCGGAGTGGAATCAGAATGCCCTATGCCAAACAGCCTGATAGGTGCCAGATAGGTGCCAGGCACCGCGGTAGCTGGCACCGTCCGTCCTTGCGTTGACGAAGATGCGCGGGTCGGTTAGAATGAATCTCCATTTCTATGAGCATCACGCGTCTCCCCATAGGTATCGCGCTGTTTCTTGCCCTTAGTGTCTCACGCTCTGTCTGGGCTGAGCGGCCGGCGGCTGATCCTGCCGCCGGCCGTGCCGCGTATCAGCAGCAGTGCGCGCGCTGCCACGGCGAGCAGGGCAAAGGCGACGGGGTGGACGCGAAGCGATTCTACCCGCGCCCGCGGGACCTCGCCCTGGGGGTCTATAAGTTCCGCAGCACCGCCAGTGGCACACCCCCTACCGACGACGATCTCTTCCACACCATCACCGAAGGGTTGCCAGGCAGCAACATGCCGGACTGGAAGCATCTGGATGAAGCGACCCGCTGGCACCTGGTAGATTATCTTAAAAACCTCGCCCCGATATTCGAAGAAACCATGTCCGAACCTGTTCCTGTCGCGGCTGATCCAACCGCTGCGCGCGCCGATCTGGCCAAAGGCAAAGCGGTCTATGAGCAGCTTGGGTGCGCAGCCTGTCACGGAGTCCAGGGTCGGGCCAACGGAACTTCGGCTGCCGGGCTGGTGGATGATTGGGGCAAGCCGATTCGCCCGGCGAATCTTACCAAAGGCTGGAGCTATCGGGGTGGGAGTGCGCCGCGGGATACCATGCTGCGGTTGCTCACCGGCATTGACGGAGCCGGAATGCCCTCCTATACCGGCGCGGTGTCGCCTGAGAATGCATGGCAACTGGCGTACTACGTCGCCTCGCTCCAGGAGCCGCCACATTGGAACCTCATCGCGCGGGTAGCCCGGATTAACGGCCAGCTCCCAAGCACCCTGGATGATCCTCGCTGGCAGTCTGCGGAGCGCACCGATGTGCGGTTGCGCAACGCAGTTGAGGCAAGCGGTGAATGGGTCGAGCCTCCCATCATCGTTTCTGTTACGTTTCGCGTGATGTATAATGAGGAAGGCATCGCCCTGCTGGCGATGTGGGATGATCCCACCCAGGATCAGGGAGAGTCTCCTGATCGGCTGGCACTGTTGCTGCGCTCTCCCGGGGTGCAGGGCGATGTGGTGAGCCTGCAAGCCTGGCCCTACGAGGGTGCGCCCAAACTGGATGTGTGTCTCTGGTCCGCAGACACCGCTCAGGTCGAGGAGGCGGTCGCCGAATCGTACGAGCGGACGGATGCTTCGACCTTAGTCAGCAGCGCCCACTACGAGGATGGACGATGGCGCCTCCTCGTGCAGCGCGCGTTGCGGCCGGCAAGCCCGGCAGGAGCGGCGGCGCTGACGGCTGATGTCTTGCATCCGATTGCCTTTACAATTTGGGATGGGGCGAACTCCTCAGCCCGCGCTGTGTCACCCTGGATTGATCTGACATTCACCGATTGAAACCGGAGAACGACTCCATGAACCGATCACCCTGGTACTCTTCCATGATGGTGGCTATCGTGCTGGCGATTGGCTGCGGTGGTGGTAAGCCGCAAGACGCGGCTGCCACGGATCAAAACACAAGCGAGCCCCCGATCCAAGTCGCTCAAGCGCCTGATGGCGCGCAGCCAGCTGCAACCGGCGGCTCTGCCACGATCACTGGATCAGTCAAATTTCAAGGGAGCGCACCTGCTGCAGAGAAAGTGAAGATGAACGCGGATCCGGTGTGCGAGCAGCAGCACAGCGAACCGGTCTTTACTGAAGCCGTGGTTGTCAACAACGGGGCGCTCAAGAACGTGTTCGTCTACGTCAAGGAAGGGGTGAGTGGCTCCTACGCGGCGCCCACCACGTCGGTGACGCTTGATCAAAGCGGCTGTTGGTACAAGCCGCATGTGTTCGGTGTCCAAGTGAATCAACCGATGGACATCATCAACAGCGACGCCACCTTGCATAACATTAACGCCAAGCCCACGGTGAACCAGCCGTTTAACCTCGCACAGCCCGTCAAAGGCATGAAGACGACCAAGAAGTTCACCAAACCGGAGATCATGGTGAAATTCAAATGCAACGTTCATCCCTGGATGAGCGCGTACGCCGGCGTCGTTGCGCATCCGTTTTTCAGCGTCTCAGGCTCAGACGGCACCTTCTCGATTACCGGACTCCCGGCCGGTACGTACACGGTGGAAGCCTGGCATGAGCAATACGGCACGCAAACACAGTCCGTCACGGTTGGCGAGGGTGAATCCAAGAGCGCGGAGTTTACGTTTAAGGCGCAGTAGTACCGCATGAAAATTTGGCTTCCGGAGAGCGTGACCACCACCGCCTCTGCCATTGATCAGCTCTTTTATGTGGTCCTGGCCATTACGGGTGCGGTCTTCATCTTGGTGCAGGCGACGCTCGTCTATTTCCTCATCCGCTACCGTCATCGCCCAGGCGTCGTCGCCGGCTACACGCACGGTAATACCCTGGTCGAAATCGTCTGGACCGTCATTCCTTCGATCATTCTTGTGTTCCTCGCCCTCTCGAGCCAGCGCGTCTGGGCGAGGGTGCGCGGAACTCCGCCGCCGCCGGATCTGGAGGTCGAAATTACCGGCGAGCAGTTTGCTTGGAACTTCCGCTATGCGGGGCCGGACGGACGACTCAACACCGACGACGATATTACGACCCTCAATCAACTGCACTTGCCCATTCATGAAACGGTGCTGCTCCATCTCAAATCCAAAGACGTGATTCATAGTTTTTTCGTCGCGCAGTTTCGCATGAAGCAAGACGCGGTGCCTGGTTTGACCACTCGCATGTGGATCGAGGCAACCGCCGCCGGCAATTTCGAAATCGCCTGCGCAGAGTTATGCGGTCTTGGCCACTACCGCATGCGTGGATTTCTCACACTTGAGCCGCGTGAGGCTTTTGACGCGTGGCTGGCACAGACCGCCGCAGAGGAGTCTTCATGAGTCCGCGCCAACAGATGCTGCGCGTCGTGGGCAGCCAGCTCATGTTCTTGGCGCTGTTGTTGGTGCTGCCGATCCTAGGCCTCATGTGGCCGGAGCGGCTCAAGCTCTTCCTTGGTCTTGCCGCACTGGGAATACTGGTGCTCGCCGTGACTCGACGGCGGTATCTGTTTTCCACCGACCACAAGGTCATTGGCGTGCAGTTCCTCATCATCAGCCTGGTGATGCTCTTAGTAGGTGGATTACTGGCTATGCTGGTTCGCTGGCAACTCGGATGGCCGGGCCAGCCCCTGCCATGGATGGAGAAGCTCGCACCCACCGGCATGCCAGGCGGCGTCATGCTGCCGGAATACTACAATATGCTCTTTACCATGCACGGCTCGATCATGATTTTCTTTGCCATCATCCCACTGCTCGTCGGGGTCTTCGGGAATTATCTCATTCCGCTGAAAATCGGCGCCGGAGATATGGCGTTTCCTAAAGTGAACATGATCTCGTATTGGCTCGTGCCGCCGGCCATTGCTATTGTCTGCGCCGGGTTCTTTATGCAGGGTGGGGCCGCGGCATCCGGCTGGACCGCCTACGCCCCACTCTCTACGAGGATGGGACCAGGACAGGTCTGCTGGATCGTCGGGATCATTGTGCTGGGCACCTCCTCGATCATCGGGGCAGTGAACTACCTAACCACCGTGATCAATTTGCGCGCACCTGGCATGCAGTTCTTCCGGATGCCCTTGGCGATCTGGGCGCTGTTTATTACGGCAATGATTGTGCTCTTGGCCACTCCGGTCCTGGCCTCGGTGTTGGTACTGCTCTTGATGGATTCCACGGCCGGGACCAGCTTTTTCTTGCCGGCCGGGCTCCTCTTTGAGGGGGATCCATTGCAGGTGGCTGGAGGCGGGCAAGCGTTGTTGTGGCAGCATCTGTTTTGGTTTTACTCGCATCCGGCGGTCTACATCATGATTCTGCCGGCCATGGGGATTGCCTCGGAGATCTTACCGGTGTTTTCACGC
>CAYNXT010000125.1:0-361 GCA_964401235.1 uncultured Planctomycetales bacterium | reverse complement strand
CGTCTTCGCCCGCAAGCCGCTCTTCGGCTACCACTCCATGGTCTACGCGATCATGGCCATCGCGGCGCTGGGGTTCATGGTCTGGGCGCACCACATGTTCGCCAGCGGCATGAACCCGACGCTGGGGACGAGCTTCATGATGTCCACCATGGTGATTGCGGTGCCCTCGGCCATTAAGACCTTCAATTGGCTTGGGACGCTGTGGCGCGGCTCGATTCGGCTGACGACCCCGATGCTTCACGCGCTCGCATTTGTCTCGATGTTTGTGATTGGGGGTCTGACGGGAATTTTTGTCGCCGCGACCCCGGTCGATCTTTATCTTCATGACACCTATTTCATCGTCGGGCACCTGCACTATGTG
>CAYNXT010000124.1:0-5023 GCA_964401235.1 uncultured Planctomycetales bacterium | reverse complement strand
GATTACCTCGTTGCGTGACATGGTGGGGAATTCCCGGAACCACAATCCGAGCCAACCGGGCCATGGCTGACTGCTCATCGGTTAGGAGTTACGTATGATGTCCCCAAAACTTAAAAACTTAGACTTATTCGGAATCCCCTCGATTCTTCAATGGGGAATCTATAAAGAGTAGGGACGGTTCTATTTTCTGGAGCTGGCAGAGGTAGGACGACGAAGAGGGTCGAGTTGCGGGGGATTTCGGGCGGTGCTAGCTGAGGCGGAGCCAAAAGTCGCGGAAGGCGTCGAGGAATTGGGCGGGGGTTAGGATAGGGGCCCCGAGGTAGGCGCGAGCTTTGGAGGTCATAAAGTGCTTCGTGTTGAGCGCGACGAGATAGTCGACACCTTCCAGCTTGGCGGCGGCCAAAATCGGCGCATCGTCAGGGTGAATCGCCTGTTCGGCTGATCGAATCGCAGAGGCTGATGGATCATTGCCCAAGAGCGGCGAAAGATTCTTGATAAACAGGCGATAGCGGTCAATGAGCTGGGGGAATTTCTTGAGAAACACCCGATCAGCCTCGATCAGCACCTGTTGACTGACCACAATCACGACTTCTTCGGCTTCTCCAAGATCCAAGATAGCAGCCGAGGCCCCGGTGCGGGAGGCCAGACCGGCAATGAAAACATTCGTGTCAAGAAACACCCGCCAACGATCAGCGGGCATCGACCTGGTGACGATACCGCTGGCGCTGTTGCTTGAGCGCTCCAAGCAAATTCTCTAAACTCAAGCCCTGAGCCTTCATCGAGCGCTCCACGTCCTTAGCGAGAGAAGCGCGAAGCAAGCGCTTGGGGGTCAACACGAGGCAGGGCCCGACCACAAAGGCGGAAAGAAGCGTGTCTTCGCTCAACTTCAGCGCTTGCCGCAAGTCCTTGGGAATCGTCAACTGTCCCCGAGCCCAGATTTTCACCGATTTCGGTAACGTCGTCACCATATCGTCTCACTCCTTATTTTCAGACTCTATCTGAAATTCAGTATATCACATACCATCGCCACCTACAAGAGAGAGAAGGTCGTCGGTGTGAGCGGGCCGGATGGGCCGCCGCTTTGCTTCCCCAGACTGACATCGCTGTGCTAAGGAGCTACAATAATAGAAGTACGGCCACAGAGGTTAACACTAACGAAGAGATAGGGTGAGAGGATTTATGACAGAACTAACTGAGCAGCAAGCCATGGAATTGTACAGGCGACAGAGAACCCGGCGGTACGTCATGGCGGCTTACCTCTTTCTGCTTGGTCTTGCTGGACTAATTCTTGAGCGACATTTTTCGCAATTCAGGCCAATACTAATGCTTATCATCTTGGGAATTGTATGCGCCATGGCTGTTACCGATCGCAGCAATTCACGGTGTCCGGGCTGCAAGCAACATGCGGGAATCTATGTCCATTCGATATGGTCAACACGACCAAGGTACTGTAAGCACTGCCGGATTCGTCTTATTTAAAAAATTAAGAACCGATAGATGAAGTTTCGTTGCTGTAGGGGAATTTAAAGAAATGGCTGCGTTGAACAAGCAGGAATTGCTTCAACTGATTGAGCGGGCGTGGAAGGAGCAGCCGTATCCGGGGGATGATCGGTTGATCCCGCGTCCGGAGCAGCCTGCAGGGAGCTCTCGCGATGAGCATGATTACGTGGCAGCGTACTTTAAAGGCAAGCACTGGAAGCAGATTACGCGAAAGGGCTTATTGGAGGTCTATGAGGGGCCAGCCTACGCCTGTCTATCGTTTATGAGCGCTGAGGCATACCGGTTCTATGTGCCGGCGTTTATGATGATCGCATTCACCGAACAAGAGGCGTATAAAGCTGGGGACATGATTTGTCAGGCAGCGCTCTCGAGTTTGGTGAGACCACAGTTTGATCCAGAGCTCTATGAAAAAGCTAAGCTGCCAGGGATGACGGATGCGACGAATCCTTTTTCACAGATCAACGTCGAACGTCAGCAACGATGGTGGGATGAACGCGTGAGCGCTTTTGCCCCACAACAGCGTGAGGCGATCGTGGGGTTTCTGAAGTATATGGATGCCACTCATGGCATGGACTACGCCTATAGCTTATCTAGCCCGAAGGCTGCATTGGAGTACTGGACATGATGTGTAATTTGAGTCGGAAAGATCGGGGGATCCGAGTGGTTCTGGGAGTCGGATTGTTGGCGGCCGGGGTGTATTATCAGAGCTGGTGGGGGCTACTCGGCGTGCCGCTGCTGGTGAATGCGGCGATGGGTGTGTGCGGTCTCTACAAGCTCTTCGGCATCTCAACCTACAAAGAATAAAGATGAAATGTCCGCATTGCTTCTCAGAAGACGTGGAAATCGTGACATCCTACAAACAACGGGATGTGACGGTCATCCAATGCAAGCGCTGCGGCCGGCAGTCGGAGATGGATGTGGAAAATGTCCACGTTGATCCGGTCACCCCGGAAGCGCCCGTGAGTCCTCCCGAGGAAGAGTAGGGCAACCTCGTACCGGGTTCCGAGGCAACGGGTTACGATGGGCTGGCGGTGATGGATCGCGTGGATTGCCTCATTGTAGGAGCGGGGATCGGCGGGGGAGTGCTCGCATTGGCGTTGGGCCAGCGAGGGTATCGAGTGCTCGTCCTCGAGCGCGAGGCTACTGCACCGGTGCTCGGCAGGCCAGAAGTTTTGGCAGGCTCAACGGTCAGCGCCATCCAACGCTGGGGTGGTGGCGCGCAGCTCTTTGCAGAAGCGCTCATGCCACTCCAGGGCTTGGAAGTCCGCCAGGCTGGAGGTCGCCGACTGCTCACCATCACCCCGCAAGACCTGCAGCAAGCTCAAGTCCAGCCCTATTCTACCGATCCGGTCCGAACACGACGCATCCTGTTAGAACGAGCAGAGGCTACCGGCTTGGTGCAGGTGCAGCGTGGCGTAGAAGTGCAAGCGCTGCTTCGAGATGAGGCTCAGGTAGTGGGTGTGATCGCGCAACGTCAAAATGAACGATTTGAGGTGCGCGCTCGTCTGGTCGTAGGAGATGATGGCACCCATTCGCGCGTACGCCAGGAATTAGGTATTCCGATCTCTCTTCAGAAATTCGCCGTGGAGTTTCTGGTGCCAAGAGAGGCGCTGTCTGAGCCTTCTCCGCCCCTGGGCAGGGCATGGATAAATCCCGCAGGCCTGAGACAAGGCATTGCGGCAGGGATGGTGATGCCTTTGCCAACCGGGCGCAGCGCGATGGCGCTGATCGTCCGTGCCGGCATCGGTGAGCGGCTGCGTCAATCGCCGCCCAGCGAATTTCAGCGAGCGGTCGATCAGCTGAGTCCTGAATGCAGCGCGCTGGCTTCTCGTGCCGCATTTCCTGAGCAGTGGGTGTGTATTCAGCGGCCGTTCGGGCATGCTACGCGCTACCTCGAAGATGGCGCCGCACTCCTGGGGGACGCTGCGCATCCAGTCACGCCGGTGGGCGGGCAGGGCGCGAACATGTCCGTCGCAGATGCCTTGGTGCTAGCCGAGGTGGTGCACGAAGGGTTGGTGCGAGGCGATTGCTCTGCCGAACGCTTACAGCGCTACGAGACAATCCGTCGACCGGCCAATGAGCGTTCGCTGCGGTTTAGCCAACGAGCCCAGCAGATTTTTGGCCTTCTCATCGGCGTTCCTTGGCTCGCACAGTTGGTACCGTGGTTCATTGCCCACAACGACCAGCCAAAGGCGAAGGCCCGCTTCTTACGCACCATTGCCACCGCGTTTGTTTCGCCGTCAGTGTGAGCGACACATTTGAGCCTTGGATATCGTCTTAATGTCAGAGAATGCCTTGATGAAATCTTCCACCGTTTGGAGACTTCTTGCGATCAGCTTCGCGCTTTCGGCCAGTCCCACGGTCTGGGCGGATCGAATCGTGCTCACAAATGGCCAGAGTCTTGAGGGCCTGATCACGCGACAGACCCACACCGACCTCGTACTCCAAGTTGCGTTGGAGGGTCATATGGTGCTCGACCGAGCCTCCATTGCTAAGATTGAACCCGCCAGCGAAACTCAACGTGAGGCGCTCTTAGCGGCCTGGCGCCAGGAGCGGAAGGAGCTTAAGGAGCGCGAAGCGCGCGAGCGGGAGTTTGAAACCCAACAGCGAGCCAGAGGTCTGGTGCTTCACCGTGGACAGTGGATTACGTCTGAGGAGCTTCAGGCCATCCGGGTCGGCGCCCTGGCGGCTGAGGAAGAGCGCCAGCAACGAGCGATCGTCGAAGCACGGCTGAAAGAGGAAGAGGAAACGCGGAAGAAGGAGGCCGACGCTCGCCAACAGCTGGAGGAGGAGCTGGCTCGTATAACCCAACAGCTCTACGAGCTGCAAGCACAGCACGTCCGGCTTCATCGGGAGCTCTCCTGGTTTCGGCATTTCTTCGCCAATCGCCACCATCCTCGTCATCCCGATCATCGCATCTCTTCAGGCGCGCCTGATCAAGTAGCACCCATGGTCGGCCACGATTAAGCGCGGGTACGGAAACAGTTGCAGGCGCAGCCATTCAGCAGTATTCTAAAGATACAACAAGGCCGAGCGCCCAGCGCGCTCGGCATTCCGCGGCTGCCCTGATGGCAGCCGCTTCAAAGGCAGCAGAGGAGAGGAGGAGTCATAATGAACAAGCTAGAGATTCTCAAGGTTTCGTTGTGCGGCGGGGATAAGTGCTGTCCAGGAGTCGAGGTGGATGCAGCCAAAGGCGAGGTTCGCATTGGCGAAACCGGCAACGAAGTCGTCTTGGACCAGCGCGCGTGGAACGAGCTGGTATCGAAAATCCGCGCAGGAGAGTTGCAGACACTGTAATTCTACCTCTTGCCATGAAGTGAGAAAGCCGTCAGAGTGTGCTCTGACGGCTTTCTTTTGAGTGAATAGTATGAATATTGTGTTGCAAACACTGGGTGTGCTGCTGATCCTTCTGATGGGGTGGCAGCCCTCTTGCATCGCAGCACCCAAGTCTGCAATCTCGTCAGTCTCAGAAGACTCCGCCTTCGACTACTATACGTTCGGCGTCGGCTATCATGATATTGAC
>CAYNXT010000123.1:0-5026 GCA_964401235.1 uncultured Planctomycetales bacterium | reverse complement strand
TCAAGCTGAATCGTCCGTCGGTGAATCGTGTCGATCTCCGAGGGCATGCTGTCGATTTCCATGCGCAACCGCGCAGCTGCTTCGTCCATGAGATCAATGGCTTTATCTGGAAGGAATCGGTCGGCGATATAGCGCGAGGAGAGTCGGGCGGCGGCGACAATCGCGCTGTCGGTAATGCGCACCCCGTGATGCACCTCATACCGCTCCTTTAAGCCGCGCAGGATGGCGATGGTTTCTTCCACGGAGGGCTCATTGACGACGATCGGCGCAAAGCGGCGCTCAAGGGCCGGGTCTTTCTCAATATGCTTGCGATACTCATCAAGCGTCGTCGCTCCGACACACCGAAGCTCACCGCGCGCTAAGGCCGGCTTGAGCAAATTGGAGGCATCCACGGCTCCCTCTGCGGCTCCAGCGCCGACGACCGTGTGTAACTCGTCGATGAACAGCACGATTTCGCCTGCGGCGGCTTCGATCTCTTTCAACACCGCCTTCAACCGCTCTTCAAACTCTCCGCGGAATTTTGTGCCGGCGATGAGCGCGCCCAAATCGAGCGCCATCACCCGTTTGTTCTTCAGATTCTCCGGCACATCGCCGCGCACGATGCGCTGGGCCAAGCCTTCGGCGATGGCGGTCTTCCCCACGCCCGGCTCGCCGATCAGGACTGGGTTGTTTTTCGTGCGGCGCGTGAGCACTTGGATGACGCGTCGGACTTCTTGGTCGCGACCGATCACCGGATCCAGTTTTCCTTTGCGTGCGAGGTCAGTGAGGTCTCGCGCATATTTCTCCAGGGCGCGATATTTACCTTCCGGATTCTCATCGGTGACGCGATGCGCCCCGCGCAGCGACTTCAATGCGGCCTCGAGGCTCTCGCGTTTGAGGCCCAGTCGCTTAAATGCCGACGCCAGTTCCTCGTCTTTGAACGCTGAGAGCAGCAGATGTTCGGTGGAGATGTACTCATCGGTCAGCCGCTTGGCCTCGTCATCAGCTTGCAGCAACAACCGGTTCAGGCGATCCGAGAGATGGAGTGAATCGCCCCCGCTGACTGACGGAATTCGGGTGAGTGCTGCTTCGAGGGCAGGACGCAGCCGTGAAGACGACAAGCCGGCTTTCTCCAGGAGCTGAGGAACAAGCCCGTCTTGTTGGTCGAGCAGCGCCAAGAGCAAATGCTCAGGCTCGAGGCGCTGGTGGCTTTGCCGTTGGGCCAACGCCTGTGCCTCTTGCAAGGCTTCTTGGGCTTTGATCGTCAGCGTATCGAGTCTCATAGCCTCATGCTTCGAAGTCGACGAACTCGTTCCTCAATCGGCGGATGCGTTGAGAATAACTTCGCAATCGAGCCGGCCGAGAGCGGATTCACAATAAACAGATGCGCCGTCGCCGGGTTGGCATTCGGCAGCGGATGCGTCCGCACCGCGGCGTCCAATTTTTGCAGCGCGTTAGCTAACCCATGCGGATTGCCGGTCAGTCGCGCGCCGGTTTCATCCGCCCCATATTCACGCGTCTGGGAAATCAGCGCCTGAATCAGCATTACGGCCAGGGGCACAATCACCAGCAGAACGAGAAATACGACCGCCTGCGCTCCGGCGGCGCTGCGATTCCGTTCCCGATCCCGTGAGCCACCGAACCAAAAGAGCCAGCTGCGCAGATACATGATCGCGCCTGCTAACGCTGCCACAATCGTCATGACTAGCGTATCGCGGTTTTTCACGTGCGAGAGCTCATGCGCAAGCACGCCTTTGAGCTCTTCCTCGTGCATGAGTTCGAGCAGCCCAGAGGTCACAGCCACAGCCGCGTGTGCTGGGCTACGGCCTGTGGCAAACGCGTTGGGGGTGCGGGTGGAAATCCAATAGATTTTCGGCATCGGCAGGCGCTCGCGCATGGAAATCTCGCGCACCGCCCGGTAGACTTGAGGGGCCTCCGCCTCGCTTAAGGGTTTGGCCCGGGACATGGCCAGCACGATCTTGTCGCTGAACCAGTAGACAATGAAATTCATCGCGAGTGCGACCACAAACGCCATCGTCGCGCCCTGCGTGCCGCCGACGAGCTGACCGACAAACACGAGGAGCGCCGTCAATAGAATGAGCAAGATGCCGGTTTTGAAGACATTCATGGAGAGGAGTCTCCTCTGGTAGCGTGTATTGCTGTGGATGGTTGTTGCGAACTACTTATTATAAGGCTCTTCTTGAGATGGTGTCAAAGCCATGAAGTCGCGCGCCAGCGTAAGGGGCCCTCGGTAGAAACGGCGCACGCGGCGGCGGATGTCGTAGCCTTTGAACACGGGATAGAAATGGGTAAGGACTAAGCGTTTGCAGTCCGTAACGGCTGCGATCCGCCCACATTCGGAAGGGGTCAGATGCCCGGTCACTTTACGCTCATCAGGATGAGAGCATTCCAGAATCAACAGATCCGCGCCCTGCCCTAACTCCATAATCGCTTGGCAGTAGTCCGTGTCTCCTGAATAGACCATGCTGTTGCCTCCAGCCTCCAGCCTATAGCCTACAGCCGGGGTGGAATGGTTCATACGCTTGGTCTGCACGGTGTAGCCGGGTAACCGCAAGGTAGCAGCGCTAAGTTCCTTGAGCACCAGCCGATAGCTTCTGGGTGCGAGCCAACCATGGAAGGCGCGATTGAGTTGTTGATAGAGCGCGCGAAGGCCTTTCGGGCCGTAGATCGTCAGGGGCTTTGTTCGTCTGGGCTGGGGGATGCGGGAGGCAAAGAGGATCGTCACGAGATCCAAACAATGATCGACATGGAAGTGGGACAGGAAAATCCGGTCAAGCTGATGGAAGTCCACGCCAATCCGATGCAACCGTTGGAGCGTCCCCGGTCCGGCATCCAGTAGCACATGTTCGCGCCCGAGTCGGAGGTAGAGCCCCGCTGGGCTATACCCCTGCGCAGGAATCGCCGTCCCGGCACCCAGGACAATGGCTCGCATCGAGCTATTCGCTGATTGCGGTAGGGACGAAATCGGTGGGGATGGCGTAGCGCTGGGAGGAAAATGGAGGGATGTCTATCATGAGAACGGGACATGGCTTTCAGCGGTGATAACGGTAATATCAAGACCGAGTTCGCGGAGAGGGAGAAAATCGTGATCGGCGGTTAGGAGCCTCACGTGGTGCGCATCCGCCAGGGCAGCTAAGAATAAGTCTCGAATCGCCACGGTCTTCTTGGCGCGTCGGAGCGCCCTCCACAAATCCCCGGCGCGAATGGCCGCCTCGCGGGTAAACTCGAGCACCGGCAGATGGGAGAAGCTATGGTCAAATTCACGGATTTTGGCAAGGTCCTCCATTCCCCCGCGCACTTCGAAGAGGCAAATCGCGTTGAGGCTGAGGGTCCCGGCCTGGATAGCCTCGAAGATCTCATGCGCCCCCCGTCCTGTCCGCCGGCCAAAATTACTCAGGATATCCGAGTCGCACGTGACTCTCATGTCCAACGAGTTTTCACTTCATGTCGGAGGTCTTGAATCCGCTTGGCGACTGCTGGTGAGATGCGCCAGCGCAGTACGGCCTGCTGCCGCTCGCGGGGAGTGCCTCCCCCATAGTAGGCGCGCAAGATCTCGGTAATAACCGCTTCTTTGCTGTTGCGCCGTTTCTTGAGCGCATCCACCGCGACGCGCGAATGGATATCGTCAGGAAGGTTAATCGTCACTCTCATAGCGCCCCCTTTGCCGGTATGTTCGTAAGCGCATGTACATGCGCGAGCATAAGCATGCCATAATTTTCCTGGCCTGTCAAGACGGCATTATTCCGCAATTGCGGTAGGGACGAAATCGGTGGGGATGGCGTAGCGCTTCCAGGTCGGTTTCAAATCGAGGATGCGGTCGATGCGGAACTGGCGGATGTCGTTGCGGAAGTGGCAGAACCCCTCGAAGTACGGTTCGTTGACCGCGTAGACATCGACACGGCGCACGCGACGCGGGGATTCCCCGCTGGCCACGCTCTGCGAGAGATACTCGATTTCCACCTGGAGCCGCTTCTCAAACGCCTCGCTCAGCATCTTGGTAATCGTGCCGATCTCGCGTTTGCGCTCAGGCCAGAAGACGGGAATTTGCAGCTTCTCCTCGCTGAAGCGGCTCGTGGCCAAGAGCCGGCCGTGCTGCTTGCCGTATTCGTACACCTCTTTGGTGAGCCTCACATCATCAAGACAATACTTCGTGATGAGATCAAACCGGCCTTCCTTAAACCACTTCAGCGCATCCAATCCGCTGCCAGATTTGCCTTTGCCCAGCGTGGCCTGCGCAATACTATCAAGACTGAGCCGATGGCCCAAATTCTTCACCACCTCTTCCATAATATCGAGCATTGGCAGCATCGTGACCGAATACGGCAGGTAGGGTTGCAACACCGGCATGTCGAAGCGGCGGATGTTAAACCCAATGATAAGCTCCGCGCCTTGCAACCGTGGTGCGAGCTTGGAGGCCAGATCGGCTTCGAGGTAAGCGTCATACCGGTTCTCTTCATAGCTGTAGAGTCCGACCACGGAGACGCCCAGTAACTCAGGCTTGCGCCCCTCTACCTCGCTGAACTCTTTCTGCGTTTCCAGATCGAGCACTAGTTTTTCACTCATCGTCTCATTCGCCTTCGGTGCCAGCTACCGCGGTGCCTGGCACCTGACTTAGGAAAATCAGGGACAGCCACCGATTTCCCACTTTATGCCTTCAATCCCTCGGCGATGTACTGCTTGATGCGCGACTGGTGACGTGCATCTGATATCGTTATTGATACGCCTCGCGCCGATGCGCAACGCGGACGATGATGACCTGAGATTTCTCGCCAAGGTGACTGTCACCTGTCCCATGATTCAAGAACCGATGATATCTTGCAAGCCCTCGATAATCCGATTGACTTCAACTTCATCGAGGTGAGCGAGTCGATGGCTCAGCCGTTCAGTCGAGAGGGTGCGAATTTGGCTGATTTTCACCCAAGAGGGCTTGGGGAGAAGCTTCTCAGGAAGCGTGTAGGTCAAGGGAAAGCCGGCACGCTGCGGCTGGCTCGTGATGGCGAGCGCAATCACCGTGCCGGAGTGGCTG
>CAYNXT010000122.1:0-5160 GCA_964401235.1 uncultured Planctomycetales bacterium | reverse complement strand
CGGCACTTCGCCGCCGCCTCGATGGCGGCGGCTGCGCCGGCGCAGTGGGCGCTCGGCCTTTGTGCTCGCCCTTACATCGCAAGGCCGCCGTCCACCACCAGCACGTGGCCGGTAATGTATCGGGCTGCCTCGCTTACGAGAAACAGCGCGGCTTGCGCCACATCCATTGGTTCGCCCAGCGTACCCATCGGAATCGCGTCCATGAGCCGCTGTTTGGCTTGCTCGGGCAGCGCGTCCGTCATCTCGGTCTTAATGAAGCCTGGCGCGATGGCGTTGCAGGTAATGCCTCGGCTTGCCAACTCCTTCGCCACCGCTTTGGTGAACCCGATGATGCCGGCTTTGGATGCCGCGTAGTTCGCTTGACCTGGATTGCCAATGAGCCCCACGATGGAGGCAATACTCACGATCCGGCCGCTGCGTTGCTTGAGCATATGCTTCGCGACCGCTCGGGTGCACAGGAAGGTCCCCTTCAAATTGATGGTCAGCACCCGATCCCACTGCGCGTCATCCATGCGGATAAGCAAACCATCCTTCGTGATGCCCGCGTTGTTGATGAGTATATCGATTCTGCCAAGCTTGTCAAGCACTTTTGCCACGCCCTCATCGACCTGTTTACCGTCGGTGACGTCGACCGTCACGCCTTCGGCGCGACGGCCCAGCGCGCGCAGCTCTTGCGTCGTGGCGTCGAGCTGCTGAGGATTCACATCGAAGAGGGCCACATCCGTTCCGGCCTTGGCGAACGCGAGGGCGATCTCCCGTCCGATGCCTCGGGCACCGCCGGTGACGATCGCGACTTGGTTGGCGAGCTGCATGGGGGCGATTAGGCGTGATCAGGCGCGTGATGCTGGAGCGTGGTGAGGTTGCCTTCTTCGTACAGACCGAGGATCGCATCGACCACGTTCGGATCAAACTGCGTGCCTCGGTTGCGCTTGAGCTCCTCAATGGCTTTCTCTACCGTCATGCCCTTGCGGTAGGGCCGGTCGGTTACCATGGCATCAAACGCGTCCACCACTGCCGCGATGCGGGCCCCGATAGGGATCTCTTCTCCTTTGAGTCCTGCTGGGTATCCCGAACCGTCATAGGATTCCTGATGGGCCCGTACGATTTGGGCCATCTCCTTCAGGCCGTCAATTTTCTCTAGGATCTCGGCCCCGTCCTCTGGGTGGCGCCGCATGATCTTCCACTCCTCATCCGTCAGCGGGCCGGGCTTATAGAGGATCTCCTTTGGAGTAAAGATCTTGCCCACATCATGCAGCAGGATGCCTGCCAGCAAGAGCTCCTCTGGGATGG
This sequence comes from uncultured Planctomycetales bacterium, assembly GCA_964401235.1. GTDB lineage: Bacteria > Omnitrophota > Gorgyraeia > Aquiviventales > Aquiviventaceae > CAYNXT01. The sequence goes on along the minus strand of CAYNXT010000122.1, from coordinate 3,870 downwards.
CGCCGAGTGAAACACCCTTCTCTTGCAGTTTCTTGAGAATCTTGGAAGCGTACTCCACGCTACGCGAGACGTGTTCATGGGTATAGTGCGGATCAATTTTTGAGATGACCATCGAGAAGGCCGCCACAATGCCGCGCGTGGCCTGGCGCATCGTCTCAAGTGATTTCTTCAGCTCCTCATTGGTCTGCCGCAGATCCTCATAGAGCGAGGAGCTCACCTTCATGAGGACCTCTTCCTTGAGATACTCGAGGCTGAAGGGCTTAATGACATAGTCCGCCGCGCCCAGCGCTTTGGCCTTGTCAATCGTCTCACCGTGCTCGCTGGCGGTAATCACAATCACTTTGATCGTCGGATCAAAGAGGCGAGTTTCGCGCAGCACATCCAGGCCATGCATCCCTGGCATATGCAAATCGAGAAACACCAGATGCGGCCGCTGCTCGCGGATGCACCGCAGCGCGACTTCGCCGTCGTGGGCGACCGTCACCTCAAAGCCGCGCTCGGTGAAAAAGGATTCCAGCAGACGGCAGATCTTCTGCTCATCATCGGCCACGAGGAGTTTGACCATCTTACCGTGACACCGCCATGGCACCCTCTTCCTTCCACGCCGGCAAGCGAATGGTAAAACACGCCCCTTGCCCCTCCACGGATTCTACCTCAATTGTGCCCCCATGTGCCTTCACAATTCGCTGGCTGACAAACAATCCTAACCCAGTGCCGGTTTGTTTCGTCGTATAGAACGGGTCAAACACCTTGCGCAGCTTGGTCGACGGAATGCCTGGCCCGGTATCGGAGACTTGCAGCTCCACCATCGAGCCGTTGACTCGATGCGCCCGCACGTTGAGCTTACCACCCTTCTCCCCCATGGCCTGGCAGGCGTTCAGAATCAGGTTCAAGAGTACTTCTTGCAATTGATTGGAATTGCCTCGCACCTTGGGCAGGCTTGGTTCCACCTCCACCGCACTCTGGACCTTTTCCATACGTACCTGATACCCGGCGAGGGTCAGACTTTCCTCAATCGTGGTTTTCATCTCCAGGGGCACAAAATCGGTGGGGGCCGGCTTGGCAAACCGCAGAATGCGCCGGGTGATGTCCGCCGCCCGCTGGCATTCTTCGATAATGCTCTTAAGCACGCCGTCAATCTTTTCATCCTGCCCCTTGAAGCGCTCAAGATACAGCTGCGCTTCCCCGGAGATGATCGTCAGCGGGTTGTGGATCTCATGGGCCATGCCGGAGGCTAACTGCCCCAGGCTAGCGAGTTTTTCCGATTGAATCATGTAGGCTTCGTTGTCGCGCAGCTCTTCAAAGTACATGGCGTTTTCAATCGCCAAGGCGCCCTGGTTCGCAAGGCCCGAGAAGAGCGCAATGTCATCCGTTGTATAGCGTTCACCGGTGCGCTTTCCTCCCAGCACCAAAAATGCGAGCAACCGCTCGTCGGAAAAGCTGGGCACGATCAGCCTGGCCTCCAGCTTGCGCATCCAGGAGTAGACCCAGGCCAGCTTGCGGTTCTGATCGGCCGACGGCTTGGCCTCCATCTGCCCTTGCAGCTCATCGACCACCAGCAGGTCTTTTTCCTCCTGCAACGCTTCAATCAACGGATCCGAAGCCTCCACCGTCAGGCCGGGTGGCAGCAGTGATTTATGCCGCACGGCGCGCAGCACATACCGCTGCTCCTTTGGCTCATAGAGGAAGATCCCGGTATAGGTGAGCTGCACCGCCCGGTTGACCACATGCACGATCAATCGGCAGAGGGTTTGGATGTCCTTGACCCGCGTCATGCCGCTTGAAGCGGCAATGAGCGTGCGATGGTAGCGGCGCTGATCTTTCAGCAGGCGGTCTTCCATCCGTCCGATCAGAGCGAGGTAGATCATCGGCGCGCCAATCCCCAGCAAGCCAAAGAGCGCCATCGGCACAAACCACCAGAAGTCCTCGAGCCGGGCCTTGAGCCAATCGGCGGCAAACATCCACAGCAGCGTCGGCACGAGCAGAACCACCGCGTAGAGCCCAAAAAACAGGGCCAGCTTCTTGACCCGCGCATGATTCAAATGCAAGGGTTTTAAAAAACTCGCCAGGGGTGACATCACGGTGGGCTACCAGCCAGTGCGCGTTGAATGGCCTGTGCCAAATCGCGCAGTGACGAGAGCGGTTTATCAAAATGGGCGAAGGCACCCAGCGAGAGCAGCCGATCCCGAGTTTTGCCCCCGTCGTTATACGCCGTAATCACGATGACTTTCGTCTGGGGATGCTGCCGACGGATCCGCTGCAAGATTTCATCCCCATCCATGCCGGGTAGTTTCAAATCCACCAGCACGACATCCGGCTTGTGGTACTCCACCAGCTCAATGCCAGAGGTGCCGGTGAGGGCGACGTGGACTTCATAGCCGCGGCTGCTAAAAAACTGGTCGAGCGTTTTGGTAAACTCCACCTCATCGTCAATAGCGAACAGCTTGGGCATTGTCATCGGGCGGCAGTCACCATCGTCGAGGTAGCAGCCGGAAAATCCAGAAAGAAGGTCGTGCCCTTGCCGACCGTACTCTCCACCGCAATATGGCCCTTGTTGCGCTCCACAATCTGGCGCACGATAAACAAGCCCAAGCCGGTGCCTTTGCCTGGTTCCTTCGTGGTAAAGAATGGGTCATAAATCTTCCCCAGCTTCTCAGGGGGAATGCCGCTTCCGGTATCGGCGATCTCAATCCGGACGTGATCCTTCTCGCTCAGGTGCGCGCGCACGGTAATCGTTCCAGGCGGCTTAATCGCCTGCCCCGCGTTGCGAATGATATTAAACAAGACTTCCTGCAACTGCCGTCGGTCCGCCACGATCGACGGTAAATCTGGCTCAATCTGCTTGATGACGTCAATCTTCTCCAGCTTCAGATCATGGCCCACCAACAGCAACACCTCATCGATCTCTTGGACCACTGACACCGGTTGTGTCACCGACTCCTTGATGGGCTTGGCAAAGTTGGAGAGCTTCTGTGTAATGGCCGTGGCGCGATCGATCTGTTTCAAGGCCCCACGCATGATCGTTGTCGTACGGTCCAACAGTTCCTGCGACGTCTTGCCTACAAGAATTCCATCTTCCACATCCAGCAAAAACGCCTCGCACTGGGCCTTCACAATGCCTAGGGGGTTGCAGATCTCGTGGTTGATGCCGGCAGAAAGCGTGCCGATCACCGCCAGCTTCTCTGATTGCGCCGCCTCAGCCTGGGTCTTCGCGAGCTCATCCGCCTGCTGCGCATTCGCAATCGCAATCGCCAGCGTCTTGCCAACGGTTTGCAGGTCTTCCACATTGTCCTTGGTAAATTCTTCGTCCGATTTCTTCTTGCCAAGACATAACACCCCTACCAATTCTTGGTGAATGAGTAGGGGTAAACAGAGCCGAGCATGAAGCTGTCCCAACCGATTGGTCACTGATTCGGGAAACCTGACTTTCCCAAGCTGTCCATCTAGTCCAATTGGCTCATGCGTCTCGCGCAAAAAGGTGATAAATGGCTCGTGCTCTTCCAACACCACCTGTTGCCCATTCGTTCCCTTCGAGGCGGCCAGCTCATACTGACGCGTATCTTTGTTCAATACCACCAGTCCGCAGTGTTCGAGCTTCACCATTTCTAGGAGCCGATTCACCGTCATCTGTCCCAACTGCTTCAAATCTTTAATCCCCACTACAATCTCATCCGTAAACTGCCTCAACAACTCCTTGTAATCATACTTCTTCTGAAACAGATATCGATCTGTCACATTCACCAACCAATTCCGAATAACGCCATAGCTGGCTGCCACAGTGACGGCCCCTACGATGTCGGCCGCAAGGGCTGGAACATGAAGCATCCGTTGCAAAAAGAATCTTGGCACAATCACCATCAGAAACGCCGC
>CAYNXT010000121.1:3109-5190 GCA_964401235.1 uncultured Planctomycetales bacterium | reverse complement strand
ATGATTTGACTCGTCCCCTCAATGATCAGATTGATGCGGCTATCCCGCATCACCCGCTCGATGGGATACGGGGCTTCCCCTCTGGCCCGGAGCGAGTCTGCGGTTTCGTAGCCGCGTCCGCCGCGAATCTGCAGCGCGTCATCCACCAGGCGCCAACAGGCCTCCGAGCAAAACAGCTTGGCCATGGCTGCTTCAAGGCGAATATCGATCGTTTTTCGATCGACGAGCGCTGAGGCCAGCCACACCATGGCATCCATCGCGAAGGTCATTGCGGCCATGGCGCCTATTTTCACGGCGATGGCTTCGTGCTTGCCAATCGGTCCGCCCCACTGTTTTCGCTCTTTGGCCCAGCGCCGAGTCACCCGCAAACATTGCTTGGCCGTTCCCACGCATGCAGCCGGGATCGCAATCCGGCCTGCGTTGAGGGTCATTAACGCTAGTTTTAATCCCTGCCCGAGACCCCAGAGGATGTTGGCCTTTGGCACCCGCACGCCTCGAAACCGCACGACCCCATTCTGAATGCCTTTTAAGCCCATGAAGTCACAACGATGGACGACTTCAAATCCCGGCATGGATCGCTCCACGATAAAGGCCGTAATCTGCTTGCGCTCCCGGCCGCCGACCATGACCGAGGGGGTTCTGGCCATGACCACGATGACCTCGGCAACTGGGCCGTTGGTACACCACAACTTCTCCCCGTTGAGCACAAACGATTCACCGCCTTCAACAGGGGTCGCGGTGGTGATCATGTTGGCTGGATCCGATCCGACGCCAGACTCGGTCAACGCAAATGCCGAGACCGTGCCGGCAGCTAACCGCGGTAGGTACTTGCGCTTCTGCTCTTCGGTGCCAAAGAGCATGAGCGGCTGCGGGGCACCGATGCTTTGGTGGGCGCTGAGCCAGACGGTGGTGGAGCCGCAATAACTTCCGATGAGGGCGATGACGCGGTTGTAGTTCGTTTGGGAAAGGCCCAGGCCGCCGTACTCCTTGGGGATTTTCATGCCGAAACAGCCCAGGCGGGCTAGCCCTTCAATCACTCGGGGCGGCAACTCGCGCGTTCGGTCAATTTCATCCGGATCCACCTGCGCCTTTAAAAACGCTTCCAGCTGGTTGAGAAACGCGTCTCCAAGGCGGCGGTCTGCTTCGTCCTGTTCCGGATACGGAATGACCAGATCCTGCCGCAGACGGCCCATGAACAGTTCTGCGACAAAACTTGGGTACCGCCACTCGGCTTCCCGAGCGGCTTCGGTGACCTCAAGCGCCTCCGGTGCGCCCTTGCCCAATAACGTGTGTGGGTCGATGTGGGTTACTGATCCTTGAATTGAGGTTGGCGCTTTTCAACAAAGGCCTTCACCCCTTCTCGGCTGTCTTCGGTTTCCGAGACGCGGTGGAACGCTTCGGCTTCCTTCTGCACGCCGTGCTCTAAGGGTAGTTCGAAGCCCTCTTCAATCGCCCATAGGGCCTGTGTGACGGTGATGAGCCCTTTTGAGGCAATTTTCCTGGCCAGATCCTTCGCGACCTTCAGGACCTGATCTTGGGGAACGACCTGATTGACCAGTCCGAGCCGGTGCGCTTCCTGCGCGGTGTACATGTCGCCGGTGAGAATCCATTCGGTGGCTTTGGCTTTGCCGATGAGGCGGGGAAGGCGCTGGGTCCCGCCCCAGCCTGGAATGATGCCAAGGTTGACTTCCGGTTGGCCGAACCGCGCCCGGTCGCCGGTGATGCGCAGATGACAGGCCATGGCCAGTTCCAGGCCACCCCCCAGACACACTCCGTTGATAGCCGCAATCACCGGCTTGCGAAGGCGCTGTAGCTTGAAGAATACCGCCTGGCCCAGCGTGGCGAAATCTCGAGCTTGTTGAGGAGAGTTCACTTGAGAGACTTCCTTAATGTCAGCACCCGCCACAAACGCCAGAGAGCCTGCGCCGGTGATGATGACGATCTTGACACTCGGATCGGTCTTGATCGTGTCAATCGCGTCGCCCAACTCTTGTAGCGTTTGGCGATTCAACGCGTTGACCGGGCGATGATCAATCGTCAACATGGCTACACGATCTTCCACCGCGACCTTGACGCATTCA
>CAYNXT010000121.1:1212-3099 GCA_964401235.1 uncultured Planctomycetales bacterium | reverse complement strand
CTAACTGGTATACTCAAAAAAACCGCGCTTCGCCCGCTTCCCGAGATGCCCTGCCGCAACTTTGCGCTTGAGCAGCGGCGAAGGCCAGAAGCGCTCTCCAAATGCCTTCGTGAGCCGCTGGAGCTCTGCGAGGACGGTATCGAGTCCGATCTCATCCGCATAATGTAAGATCCCACCCTTCGACTGCGGAAAGCCTAAGCCGGCGATCACCGCCAAATCGACATCGGCTGCCGTGCACACGTGCTCTTCAAGACAGCGGATCGCCTCGTTAATCATGGGGAGCACGAGGCGAGTGGTCGAGAACTCCTTGGGTCCTTGATGCGCGGCCTGAAGCTGCTTGAGCAACTCGTCAAGCTCAGGATCCGTCTTCCCTGCTCGCTCGCCATAGAGATAAAACCCTGCGCCGGATTTCGTGCCATAGCGCTTGAGCGCATGCAACCGCTCCCAGATCGGTGCCGGCTGCATGCGAGAGCCATAGGCATCGAGCAGCACATTCACGACCTCTCGGCAGACATCAAAACCCAGGTTATCCACGAGCGTAAATGGGCCCATGGGAAATCCGAAGGTCACGAACGCTTCATCAATCTGACGGGGTGCGGCTGAGCCCTCTTGCGCGCAGAAGGCCGCTTCGTTCAGATACGGCATGAGAATGCGATTCACCAGGAAACCTGGACATTCGTTCACGCGAATCGGCAGCTTTCGCAGGCTTTCGGCAAAGGCGATGATGTCTCCCGTCGTTTCTTCGGAGGTTTCAAGACTGGGAATCACTTCAACCAGCTTCATAATATGTGCCGGATAGAAAAAGTGCATCCCGACGACTTTATGCGGGCGCTTCGTGCTCCCTCCCAACGCGGAAATCGATAAGGAAGAGGTGTTCGAGGCGATAACCGACGATTCCGGCAGCAGCTGATCCAGCTCACGAAAAATCTGCTGCTTGAGTTTCAGCTGCTCTGGCACCGCTTCAATCACCAAGTCCACGTCCTTGAAGGTCGCGTAGTCGGTCACGCCGGTGACCAGCGTGAGTTTCTTTTCCAGCTCATCCTGCGTCATCTTGCCTCGGTCAACGCGCCGCTGATAAATTTTTCGGATGGTGGCTAAGCCCTGCTCCACGCGCGCCTGATCGACGTCCTTGAGCAGCACCGGAACACCGCTGAAGCTGATGGTTTGGGCGATTTCCGCCCCCATCGCTCCTGCTCCCACCACCGCCGTTTTATAAATGTACATCAAGTATTCCGGCACACCACGGAGGCACAGAATGCCACAGAAACACAGAAATTTATCTCATGGAACATTCTGTGTCTCTGTGGATTTCTGTGGTTCTGTGGTGTTGACTAATAGGTGCTCTCATAGTCGTTCGAAGATAATGGCCGCGCCCTGGCCACCGCCGACGCAAGCACTGGCCAGCCCCAGCGAGGCGTTGCGCCGTTTGAGTTCATGCAACAGCGTGACGACGATGCGCGTGCCGCTGGCCCCGACCGGATGGCCAAGCGCAATGGCGCCGCCGTTGACGTTGGTGCGCTCCCGGTCAAATTTCAACACCCGCTCGCACGCGATGAACGTGGCGGCAAACGCTTCATTGAGTTCAATCAGGTCGATATCTTTCAGCGAGAGGCCAGCTTTTTTGAGGGCTAAGGGAATGGCCAGGGTCGGGCCGAGCCCCATGCGCTCAGGTTCGATACCGGCAAACGCATACGAGCGGATTTTTGCCAAGGGGGTGTAGCCCAACGACTTGGCCCGTTGCGCCGACATCATCAAGACCATCGCCGCACCGTCGGCATTGAAGCAGCTGTTTCCAGAGGTCACGGAGCCCTGCTCCTTTTTAAAGATCGGGGGATATTGGCTTAAGAGCTGCTCATTGAGCCCTGGGTTGATTCCTTCATCCTGCGT
>CAYNXT010000121.1:0-1202 GCA_964401235.1 uncultured Planctomycetales bacterium | reverse complement strand
ACGCCCCATGGCGCGCTTGGGAACCATAATCGGTACGACCTCGCCCTTAAATCGATTTTCACGCGTGGCGCGAAACGCTCGCTGGTGCGAGAGCAGCGCAAACTGATCCTGCTCGGCTCGGCTGATCGTGCATTCGGTCACAAGGTTCTCCGCGGTCTGACCCATGATCTGCCCGCAGACCGGATCCGTCAATCCTTCCCAGACGGCGTCGATCATTTCGGAATGGCGCAGCCGCTTGCCCCAGCGCAGATCCCGACTGACATACGGGGCCGTACTCATCGACTCGGTACCCCCTGCGAGCTGGACATCCCGGTCTTGGCAGGCGATATTGTGGTAGGCGCTCACAAGGGCTTGCAAACCGGAGGCGCAGTTGCGCTGCACGGTAAAGGCAGGTGTTTGGATCGGAATGCCTGCGCGCAGCGCGATCACCCGCGCAATGTTCGGCGCATCGGAGCCTTGTCCGACGCAGCCCACGATCACCTCTTCGACATCGGCAGGCTTGAGCTTCGCGCGCTTGAGCAACTCTCGAGCTGCGGTCTCTCCGAGGTCCTGAGCCGTGAGCTGTTTGAGCGCGCCGCCGAACACCCCTTGGGGCGTTCTGAGGCCATCGACAATGACGACGTCAGTACTCATGTGTGAATCCTTTCATCCCACGCCCTGGCTGCCAACGCGGCTTCGAAGTCTCATGGTACGCAGTAGCCGCGTTGAATGGACTGCGTCCATGGTCGCGTAGCGACCCAGACAGGGCGTGGGATCATCCCACCCCCTGGCTGCCAACGCGGCTTCGAAGTCTCATGGTACGCAGTAGCCGCGTTGAATGGACTGCGTCCATGGTCGCGTAGCGACCCAGACAGGGCGTGGGATCATCCCACCCCCTGGCTCGGGCTGCCGCAGGCAGCCACCTGCCGCTGTCGATACGATGCTGCTTGTAGCGGCAGGGGCCCTTTGGGCTGGAGCCAGGGCGTGGGATCATCCTACTGGGCGGTGTTAGGATTGTCAACGCTCTGGTCCGGCATGTCTGGCATGCCGGTGAGGCGGCGTAGTTCAGGCAAGAGACGCAGCGTCTCCTCTTCCCCTCGGCGGATGAACTTTTCCGGGTTAAAAAACTCAAGCCAGTGCGATCCTGCCACGGTTGGGCGGAGGGTCAGGTCGGCTTATCGGCAGGCCAATTCGGCAATCTGATACTCCATGGATTGCATCTA
>CAYNXT010000120.1:4092-5241 GCA_964401235.1 uncultured Planctomycetales bacterium | reverse complement strand
AGCGGGATCGATGAACACGCGTCTCTTTGTCGGCTCATACGACTGACCGTATGTGGCACTGGCGCCCCGCAGGTTTCGCTGCGCGAAACCAAGCCGCAGGGGTTCGGGGGACACAATACCTAACTCCAAGAAATCAGTAAGGTGTCCGGAATTCCGAAATGAACACGCGGGTTTGCGAAGCACGAGATTGCGCATGAGCCGTTTTGTGTTTTCACGTCTTCGCGTTCGACTGATTGTCCTGGTCCTCCTCGGGGTCATTCCCGCGTTGGGGCTCATTCTTTCCACCGCCGCGTGGCAGCGCCATTTGATCGTGCTGAATGTCCAAACCGAGCTGCTGCGATTAGCGCGTCTTGCGGCTGTCGATCACAAACAATTCCTGGGGGAGGCCCGCCAGCTCCTCGTGACGCTCTCCCAACTGCCCGAACTCCACGAGGGGGACCCCACCGCGTGCCAGGCGCTCTTCAGCGAATTTCTGAAACGATATCCCTTCTATACCAACCTGGGAGCGGCCGATCGGGATGGCCACGTCTTCTGCAGCGCCCTGCCGGTTCAGGGCGAGGGCAGCCTCGTGGACCGTGCCTACGTGCAACAGGTCCTTCAGGCAAACAACTTCGCGATCAGCGAATATCAGATCGACCAGGCGAGTGCGAAGACCGCCCTGTCTGTTGGCTATCCTCTCCTCGATGCGGCGGGTGAGGCCACGGGCGTGGTGTTTACGCTGATGGATCTCACCTGGTTCAATCGGTTGGCGGCCGAGGCGCAACTTCCAGACGGGACGGTCCTGGTTGTCGTGAATCGTCGTGGGACCATCCTCGTCCACTTCCCCCACCCGGAGCGCTGGGTTGGGCGTTCTGTGTCCGACGCGCCACTCATGCAGACGATCTTGGCTCGCGGTGATGGGGTGGCGGAGGTTCCTGACTTTGATGGCCGTTCCAGCTTGTATGCCTTTACCGCGTTGGAGAGTGCGGTGGGGGCCGGGGTGTACGTGAGCGTGGGGATTCCGCGATCCCTCATGTTCGCCAAAGCCAATCAGATGTTTGTGCAGCACCTGATCTGGCTTGGGCTGGTCAGCTTGTTGGCCCTTGGGGCGGCGTGGGTCGGGGGCGATGTGTTTGTCTTGCGCCAGGTGAACGCGCTTGTCAACGCGAC
>CAYNXT010000120.1:0-4082 GCA_964401235.1 uncultured Planctomycetales bacterium | reverse complement strand
AGCCTGTTGGCGCTGGGGGCGGGTGGGATGCGGGTTGATTTAGTTATCATAATATGATAACATCGTAGCATGGACGTGAGAACCCGGATTACGGCGGAGGCGCGAGCCAGAGGCTTGACGGCGGCTGAACTGGCCCGCCGGCTCGGATGGTATCGGTCAAACCTGTCCGCCATGGATGCGGGACGCCGGGTCGTGTCGATGCGCTCACTGGCTCGCCTCTCGGAGGTGCTTGGCTGTAGCCCGTCAGACCTGATCGAAGCCGGTCCCGATCCAGAGGCGGTGGTGTTTCGCCCCAAGCGGCTGAACGCACGCCTTGTGGAACGGGATCTCGGCACTCCTGATGGAGAGGAAAAGGGGTGGGTTCACACCGTCCAGTTTGCCTGGAGGCACCACTACGGCTCGCGAAAGCAGCCGGCATGAGGTCTCGGGAATCGTGGGATCCCTACCGGGCAACCATCCAGCAGTTCAATCGCCGCGGGGTCCGCTACGTGGTCGTGGGGATGTCCGGCATTAACTACTACGCGCGCAAGCCAGCCGAAGCCTTTGCGACCCTTGACTACGACGTGTTCATCGAGCCGACGCTTGCGAACGTCGAAAAAGCCATCCAGAGCCTGAGAACTCTCGGCTTCACCGTTGGGACAGCGGTCGGCCATGTGGAGGGGGGGCAGCTTGCTTGCGTCATCCGTGACCGCAAGACGCTGGTTGCGACGACTCCACAAGGAATAGCCATTGCGCTGCTGCTGGAGGTATCCGGATTTCCTTTTTCAGAACTCGCGAAGGATGCTGCGACCTTCACCGTGCGCGGGGTCCCCGTGAAGGTCGGGAGATTGACGAAACTCTTGAAGTCCAAGAAGCTCGCCGACCGACCCACAGACCGCGCGTTCCTCCGGCGCTACCAGGCGCTCCTGGATGAGTAGCTGACGATGAGCGCGAGTATCTTCCTACAAACTTATGGATGCCAGATGGACAAATTGCTACACTCGGATTTTACACTTTTTCGATGATTAAAAAAGGCAGAGCGAGAAGCCGGCAGTTTCATTTGGTGATAGTGGCGGGTTTCATCGCTATGACAGCCGTCGCCGAGACGGCTATAGCCAAAGACCCTGGTGACGTCAAGGCCCTGATCAAAGCAAAGCAAGCCATTCAAGAGAACCCGGATTCGGTGAGGGCTCATATGCAATACCAGGATGCGATGATAGGGGATGGGTGGCGCGAACAGATGATTGCCGAATACAGTGAGCGTTTTGAAAAGCAGGGCAACACCCCTGAAAATATCTATCTATTGGCGCGGATTAAAGAGGATGTTGAAGCTCAGGCCCTGGTGTATAAGGACCTGATAGAAAAGTTTCCTGACTTCACTTGGGGCTATTTCGGTTCTGCTGTCGTATCGTGGACGCGCGGGGATAGAGATGGGGCGATAAAGCTCTTTGAACATGTTCTCAAGATAGATCCCAAACATCGCTTCGCCTATCAATGGATAGCTTACATGTATGGAGAGCAGAACGACAATGAAAAGGCATATGGCACAACATTGAGGGGATTGCAACATCTTCCGGACGATGCGGGGCTATTGGCATATCATGCCAGTTACTTGAAGGATTTGGAGCGATATGAAGAGGCGCTTGCCTCAGTAGACTTGGCCCTTAAGGTAGAGCCGGAAAATGAGTTGGCGCTTCGGCAACGGGGTTTGCTTCTTGCTCTGATGAAAAAACACAAGGATGCGACCGCTGCGCTAGAAGCCTATCTTGAGCTCTGGCCTTCTTCGGCGTTTATGCGTGACCTGCTCGGCCTGGTGTATTATAAACTTGATGAGGCCACATTGGATTCAAGGGACCTTGATAAAGCAGAGGAGGCATGGCTTAAGGCGCTCGAATTGTCTCCGAATTTAGGAGACGTATATCTAGAGCTACACTTTGTCTATCTAAAGCGGAACTGGCCAGTCCATCTTTTGTGGTATGCCCAGAAGGGGCTCGAACTTGCCCCGGATGACGGAAATGCCGGCGCGGCCGAAACAAATATCGGGTCAGGGGCAGGGATGGATGCAGTATGTTACCAAGGGATTGAAGTCAAAATGCCGAAGGACTATATTCGTTCGCGCCGTGATATGTCTGATAAAGAACTCACCATTCTGGGCAAGCAGGATAATGAAACCGCCTGGAATGCGCTTGAGGAGGCGATGGCTGGCAGCTCAAAGCCAAACAAGGAAGGCCTTGATGCAATGATCAAAAAGTTTCCCACATTCGCCCCCGCATATTATAACAGAGGAGTTCTTGGGATGCGGGAGAACAAAGGTGAAGAGGCGCTAGCGCATCTGGAGAAGGCAGTGTCGCTTGCAAAAGAATGGGGACGCGGCCATGGCGCGCTGGCTGCCGCGCAATTACGCCTTAAGAGATATCGGGATGGCCGGCTAACGCTAAAAACCGCCCAGGATCTGGATCCGGATAACCCTGAAATTCAATTCAATGTGAAGGTAATGAAGATGTTCGATGAAGCAGTTGTGGGGTACACCATTGCTGAATTACAGGATACGTTGGAGTTTGTCCGCACCAAGCCGGAGAAGGCAGAGCGCGCGCTTTTTAGCATGTCGATATTCGGCAACTATCTCAGGCGCGACCCTGAATCCGCCCAGATACACGAGTTATACGCAGATATATTCGCCGCAAGCACGTATGACGGTCACTGGAATACTGCCCTGGAAACATACCGAAAGGCGATTGAGCTTGGCGGGGATAAGAATAGATTATCGGCAAAGATTGCCGAGGTCCAAGGGCGAAAGAAATGAACGCAAAAAAATCCGTTATGATTGGAGCGATCATCGGACTTCTGATAGCAATGATAACAGCTCTTTTCGCTACGCTCAATAATGTCTGGGATAATGAGGCGCTGCGCAGCATTATAAATTTCATCGCAAGCGTTCCTACGCTTTTGTGTTCAAGCTGGCTTGATTTGCCTCAGGTTTTTCAACAGATATTGTTTTTTGTCTATTGGGCAGTGATCGGGGGGCTATTTGGCATGCTGCTCAGCCGCAAAAAATCGCTCATCAAGACAAGTTGTGTGATCATCGCGATCCTTTCTCTTGTGATCGCGCATCGGGTCGTTCAGGTTACTCTTGAGGCGGAGCTAGGAGATGCCTTGCGCGGCCTCGAGGCGTTATTCACCGGCAAGGCATACGTAGAGGGGGTACGGAACTGATGTCAGCAGTGATGCTCGAGCTCGGGTGGAAGGCATTTCTTGCAAGCATCATAACCGTAATCATCGCAAAATTCTTCGGCTCTCCCTGGGATATATTCCTGATATTTTGCGTATCATTTATATTATGGACAATTGGCCTGGTCCTTTTAATAGTCGTAGGCGATTTCTTATGGGAAAAGATTGGGAGAATAAGGAAGAAATGAGGGAACCGGAGAAGGAGGTTGGTAAAATGAGAAATTCTAAAACGATTTTTATCTTTTTAGTAGCGATGTTGTTTGCTGTTTCATCCTCGATATTTATCACATCCTCTGGCTTGGCAGAGGAGAAGCCGAGAAAGGCAAGGCACGGCGGAATCATCGGCGCGCTCGAAGGCATACGTAAGGGTATGGAAGAAAAAGAGGGCGGGATGATAAAAGAGGAGCGTCCCGAGACGCCAAAAATAGAAAAAGCTAAAGGCGAAGAAGAAGGCCGAGATACCGATGAGGAGGATGAAGCCCTCCCCGAGATACCCGATGAATTACAGGGAGAGACAGATTTTGTTAAGGAGGAGGGGGAAAGGGAAGAGTTAGGCTCGACCACAGATGAGGAAGGCAATACCACCACAGTGTATAAAACAAAGAACGGCGTCTTGGTAAAAAAGGTTACAGATAAAAACGGTAACGTCATATTGGTTGAAAGAAAGATTGACACTCCTGGTGGCGGGCAGAAGGTTGAGACAATAGATTATAAGACCGGCACCAAGACGCAGGCAACCTATGATAGGGGGGGACGCACCATGTCTTCCTATACCGAGAATATCAACGGCACCAAGACGCGCGCAAAGTATAAAGGCGGCGTAATAGCACTCTCTAAGACAAGCGACAGTTCAGGGAATGTAACCAGTACAACCT
>CAYNXT010000119.1:0-5299 GCA_964401235.1 uncultured Planctomycetales bacterium | reverse complement strand
TGCAAGAGTTCATGAGCAGCCAGTTCCGCGCTTCGTCCATGAAGGCCGGCTCGGTGGTCGTCTCCTTCGTCCTCAACTCGGACGGCCGCCTGCTGCGTGTCGGAGAGATCACCAGCCCTCAAGGTGAGCCGTTTATTCAGGCGGCAAGACAAGCCATTGATCAGGCCCAGCCATTTCCGCCGTTTCCGGAAGGCTCCAGATCAGGCGATGTGCGGTTTCGATTGGCGGTTGAGTACGCGCCATAAAAATGTTAAGCTGATCCCGCATAGTTGACGAGGAGGGACGGATGGGATCATTAAGCGGAAAATGGGCGTTGATTTTGGGCGCCTCAAGCGGCTTCGGGGCCGCCGCATCCATGGAGCTCTCGCGCGCCGGCATGAATATCATCGGCGTCCATTTGGATCGCAAAGCGGCCATGGCGGGTGTTGAGCAGTTGGTGGCGTCCTTGCAGAAAAACGGCGCGCAGGCGCTGTTTTTTAATGTCAACGCAGCCGATCCGATCAAGCGTCAAGAGATCTTAGACCAAATACAGCCCAAGCTTGGCGGAACCACCATTTCCGTGATGATGCACTCGCTGGCGTTTGGCACGCTCAAGCCCTATCTTGCTGCTGACCCCAAAGACCGGCTCACCAAAGACCAGATGGAAATGACGCTTGATGTCATGGCCAATAGTTTGGTCTATTGGGTGCAGGATCTGGTGGCGCGCAAGCTGATCGGCAACGGATCGCGCGTGTTTGCTATGACGAGCTCGGGTGGCAGCCGTGTCTGGCCGAGTTATGGCGCGGTCTCGGCGGCCAAAGCGGCGCTTGAGTCGCATATCCGCCAGTTGGCGATGGAGCTGGCTCCTTACGGGGCGACCGCTAACTGCATCCGCGCCGGGGTGACTGATACGCCGGCCCTGCGCAAGATTCCCGGCAATGACCAGATGATGGAATATGCCAAGCTGCGCAATCCCTACCACCGGCTCACGACGCCTGAAGATGTGGCGCACGCCATCACGCTGCTGGCCAACTCGGGCGCTGATTGGGTGACGGGCAATGTCATCGGCACCGACGGCGGAGAAGACATCGTCGGCTAGCGTTGATGCGCGTTAAGAAACTTGAAGTCTTCGGTTTTAAATCCTTCGCACAGAAAACCACCATCCATTTTGAGCCCGGCGTCACCGCGATCGTCGGTCCCAACGGTTCCGGCAAGACAAACCTAGTAGACGCCTTCCGGTGGGTCCTCGGAGAGCACAATCCACGCGATATTCGTGCGCCCCGTCTCGAAGACGTCATCTTTAATGGGACCGATCACCGGGCCCCGCTGTCGATGGCCGAAGTGCACTTAACCATCGATAACGCTCAAGGTCTTCTCCCCATTTCTTTTACCGAAGTAACGATGACGCGCCGCGTGTACCGCTCAGGCGAGAGCGAGTGTCTCATCAATCAGAGCCCCTGCCGCCTGAAGGACATTCAGGAGCTGTTGCTTGGCACCGGGTTAGGTGGCGGCACCTACGCGATCATCGAGCAGGACCACATTGACATGGTGCTCTCCTCCAAACCGGAGGAGCGCCGCGTCGTGTTTGAAGAAGCCAGCGGCGTGGCCAAGTACCTGGCCAAGAAACAGGAAACTATGCGCCGGCTCGATGAAGTAGAAGAGCACCTGGTGCGCATCGCCGACATCATCAGCGAAGTGCGTCGGCAGGTCAGCGCGCTGGAGCGGGCGGCGAATAAGGCGCGCCAGTATAAATCGCAGTGGGATACGGTCAAAAGTCTGGAGTTGCGGCTGGCGGTGGATGAGCTCAATGCCGGGGTCTCGCGCGATGGAGAGCTGGAGCAGCGCGTGCAGGCCTTAAGCGAGAAACGTGCTGAGCTGGAGGCGCAAAAGCAAGGGTTCATGACATCGCTTGAAAGCTGCAATGCGGCGGTTTCCGCGATGCAGCAGCGCGTTCAAGAGCTGCGAACCAAGGTCATCGAGTCCGCAAGCCAGCTTGAGCAGCACGAGAGTCAAATCACGCTTAAAACCCGATGGATTGAGGAGCTCAAGACCCAAACGGGTCAGCTGGAGCAGGAAATTCAGCAACTGACTCAGCGCCTGGCCCAAGCTGATGAGCAAGGAGCTCGCGTGGGCGGAGCCCTCGCCGAAGTCCAAGCCCAACTGACCGCAACGCAGGCACAGCTCGGTCAGGGCAGCGAGGAGCTCTCGACGCTGGGTGAGATGATCGAGGCGAGCCTGAAGACGATCGCGACAGCCAAAGCTCAGCTATTTGAGGCGGCCTCTGAGGCGTCGCAATGCCGCAACCAGCTGGGAGGAATCAGCTCGAAGCTGCAGGGTCTTGACGCCCAGCGCGAGCGGCTCCAGAGCCAGCAAACCCAGCGCCTCACTCAACAGGCCGAGCTGGCGCGTCGCCAAGAAACGATTGAACAAGAGCGTCGCTCGGTCCAGAGCCAGTGTGATGAACTCCAGCGTCGCCATTGGGCCACGGAGCATGCGCTTGAGACGGCTGGGGCAAGCCGCCATGAGCTCACCGGTCGACTGCATCAATTCCGCGATCAGTTGGCAAGCCAACGAGCTCAAGTGGCTGTGCTGGAGGATCTGTGGCGTCGGCATGAAGGATTTCCCGATACGATCAAGACGTTGATGAGCAGCCCCCCTGAGGGGGTCATCGGTCCGCTGGTGGATCTTCTTCAGCCCCTTCCTGGGTATGAAGAGTTAGTGGAATCCGCCCTTGGCCCGCTGGTTGAGGCGCTGGTGGTGCGGGATCGCCAAGCGCTGGGCCGATGCCGCGCGCTCTTAAGCGAGCAGCAGCTTGAAGGGTGTCGCTTTTTAGTGTTGAACGATTGTCCAAGCGCTCCGGTAGTGGGCGAAGCGCAGCGGGTGCAGGCCGGCGTGTCGGGTGCCGTGCGGCAGTACGTCCGCACCGAGCCGTCTTATCAGCCGCTGGTAGACTGGCTGCTCAATGACTCGTGGATCATCGACGACATTGAGCGGCTGCTGCAGGAGCCGTCGGTCCCGCAGGGACGGGTGGTCAGCCTGCGCGGAGATCGGTGGGATCGGCGTTCCTGGCGCCTCAATGGGCCGCGCGTGAAAACGCACAGCCGTGTGGGCCGCAAGCAGCGATGGGAACAGGCCCGCGCCCAGCTGAGGACGCTGGAACAAGAGTTTAGCGCGCTTGAGGCGCAAGCCAGAGAAGCCGAGCAGTCATGGCAAGCCACGTCCGGACAGCAGCAAGCGCTCAAGGAACAGGTGCTTCAAGCCAATGCCGGTTTGCACAAACTTGATGCCAGCCTCGCGCAAGTGCATCACGAAACCAAACGGCTGGAGGAGGAGCGGCAGGCCGTCGAACTGGAACTGCAGCAGTTAATTGCCGAGCGTGACACGCTTTCCGCATCATTGACGTCGACGGGGCAAGCCGCCGAGGTGGCTGAACAGCGCCAGAAGGATCTTGAGCGAGCGCTGAGTGAGGCGCACGCGGCGCGAGAAGAGGCCCAGCAGCGACGGCAGCAGTTGTTGATCGCTCGCGCCCAAGTGGAAGCGGCGGTGCAGTCATTGAGCCAGCGGGCGGAAACCTTAGGCGCCCGGCAGCTTGAGATCGAGACGGATCGGGAGCAGCTGAAACAGCAACTGGAGTCCAGGACGACCCAGCGGCAGGACGCCCTGAAGCGTTCAGAGGAACTCGCCCAGCAGATTGGGCAGCATCAGGATATCAGTCGGCAATTGCAGGCCACGCGCGCGCAGTGCGAGACGGATGTTGAAGGTGCGGCGGCGAGCCTTCAAGTTGAGGAAGAAAAGCGGGATCAGGTGCTGCCGCACGTGCTGGGGGTGGAGCAGCAGCTTTCCTCGCTGCAGCAGGAGCTGCAGACGCACAGCCAGCAGCTCTCTGAGCGGACGTTTCGCCGATCGCGTTTGATCGAGCGCTTGCGAGAGCTCTACCAGATTGATGAAGCCGCGATTCAGGTCGAACAGCAAGCCAACCCTCCTGCGCTGAGCGATGAGCAGCGGACGTCGATGTCGGAGCAGGTGCAAAAGCTCCGGCAGAAGCTCGAGGGGATTGGGCCGGTCAGCTTGGGCTCGGTCGAGGAGTATGATGAGCTCAAGCGCCGTCTTGAATTTCTTCAAACCCAACAGCAGGATTTGATTCAGGCGCGCGATGACTTAAAAGCCTCGATCACCCAGATCAACCGGGCAGCCCGCGCTCAGTTTCGGGAAACGTTTGAGCGGATCAAGGAGGAGTTTCGGCACTATTACGGCCGCCTGTTTAACGGCGGGCAGGCGGATCTGATTCTCATGGACGAGGAGGATGTCTTAGAGTCCGGCATTGAAATTGTGGCTCGTCCGCCTGGCAAACGGCTCCAGAATATCAGCTTACTCTCCGGGGGAGAGCGGGCGCTCACGGCCATTGCCCTCTTGTTCGCTCTCTTTAAGGTCCGACCGTCGCCGTTTTGCATCCTCGATGAGATCGATGCGCCGCTGGATGAGGCGAATGTGGACCGCTTCACGCTCGCCCTAGAGGAGTTCCTAGCACTGTCACAATTCATCTTGATCACGCACAATAAGAAGACGATCACGAAGGCCGACTCGCTCTATGGCGTCACGATGGCGGAAGCCGGCGTGTCCCAGATTCTCTCAGCCAAACTCGGCAAAAGCCCTTCCAGCGCTCCTCCTCCCTCAGCTCCCGTGGCTGTTCCAGCCGCATCTTAATCTAAGCCTCTCTTGTTTCTTCAACGCCGTATCAGGCATACTTACTTTATAATCTATTTATAAATAGCAAATTGAAGTGACCGAGAAAGGCACACCCGTCGAGAGACGGGGTCGCAAAGCCGCGGATCCCTTAGGGAAAGCCGAGCTACCGAATAGTTCAGGTGGCTCGGCTCTTTTGTGTAAAGGAGGATGCATGCGAGGACAGGCGACCACCAGGGCACACTGGTTCCTGATCGCACTGCTGCTGTTCTTACCAAGCTCCCTCGCCCATGCGGCGACCGCCACCTTTGTCAAGACAGACACGACGACCAAAGGGAACTGGAAAGGGGTCTATGGACTGCAAGGGTACAAAATTGTCTCCAATATCATTCATCCTGATACCCAAGTATATCCTGCGTATGCTCCTCCGATAACTCCCTCGGGACATGGCACTACGGTTTGGAGTCATGACCCTAATGATGTGCGGCACTTACAGGTAGGTACCAGCGGACGCACCGCCGCGACCTGGTGGAGTGGAAGTAGTTTTGACATCGATTTGAATCTCACCGATGGCCAAACGCATGATATCGGCGTGTATGTTCTAGACTGGGATAACTATTTAGGAGGAAGGTCTGAG
>CAYNXT010000118.1:0-5330 GCA_964401235.1 uncultured Planctomycetales bacterium | reverse complement strand
CTGGTCAGAAGTTGTTCGGCCTGGAGCATGGCGTGCGCTCCAATGAGGAAGTCGGCCAGAATGCGTCGAGCGATGACCGAATGACGCGGTCGATCCAAGCAGAACCGCCGCCACAATTCGCCGGCTTTCCAGAGAATAGCAGGGTTGGATGGTCTAAGCTGGATGCTCGTCTCGCGAAGGAACGCCTCGAGCGCGGCCTGGCTTGGAAACAGACCGGCGAGTTCAGCGTACACCACGTCACAAATGACGAGCGCCCCTTCCCTAGAGGCTTTTCGTAAGGCTTCCTCGGATCTCGTTCCAAAGGAAGGATCTTGCAGGAGAAGGTCGAGCAAGACACTGGTATCCACTGCGGTAATCACGGACGCGGCCCCCGCAGGACTTGCAGAATGTCATCGGTCCGCTTCCGGAGCTTGAGAAATCCACGATATCGCTGCCAGGAGTCAGCCCCTTGAGCTTTCTCCACTACCACACGATGTTCTCGCTCGATAAACCGCACCTCCGTGCCTGGATAGAGGCCGTAGCGCTGCCGGATGGGCTTTGGGATCGTCACCTGCCCCTTCTCGGTAATCCGCATGTTATCCTCCTTTTATAAGTATTACTTTCTTACGTAAAAAGTATACCTCTTGGTCGAGGATTTGTCAACCAAGAGGTGCCGCATGCTCTTTGTGCGTGGCTTCAGGATTTCTATGAAAGAATCGGGGCGGAGAGATTCGAACTCTCGGCCTCCTGGTCCCGAACCCATCCTGTTCCCACCTTGAGCTATTCCCCGACGATTTCTGGCTATTCTATCATGTTCACTCGTGATTGCTAACCGTTCTTCCCCATAAGGGAAACGACGCCGGACGTTCATCCCCCTGTCAATGAACATGTTGATCTTGGTTGCTCTTGAGCGCGGCTGGTTGCGCTCGTTCTGTTAGCACGGCGTTAGCACGCTCTTCGTTCTCGCCGAACACTTGAGCATCCAAGTGCTCGCCAATCTGACGCTGGCTCTCGGGCAGCAAGTGCCCATAGCGGTCGAGCGTCGTCTCGATGGAAGCATGGCCAAGTTGGGCCTGGATGACCTTCACGTTGACTCCTTGAGCAATCAGGAGCGTTGTGAAGGTGTAAGGGTTAGCAGCTGCGTTATGAGTTGGGACCTCAGGAGCATATGCTTGCTTCGTCAGACCGTTAGGAGTGTCAGCCCCGAGGACAGATTCCGCTGGTACCTGTGACGGTACTGACGACGCTAGGTGGGATGGGGGGGCGTGGTGGAGCTAGGTGATAAAATTTAGGACGGTGGCTGTTTCCCTTCATGATCCCTACATGGTTTCCTTACCTTCCATCGGAGGGTGACAGCCCGAAGAGAGCCCCTGCCTCTTTGGCTTCCGCCTCATGCCCCGTTCGTTGCAGGAACCCAACATACTGACTTGCCCACATTGGTCCACTCTTAATACTGAGCGCGCGTTCATAGAACTGCTTGGCATCGTCATATTGTTGAAGTTGTTCGGTTATTCCAGCAAGTTGAATGCAAGTCACCGCGACCACATCACTCTTAGGACCAAACTGCCTCTCCTGCATGACCAGCAATTCCTCATAAGCCTTCAGGGCTCGGGGCACATCCTGTACAGCAATCGATGTTTGTCCGACTTTTTCCGCAGCCCGCATGATCCAACCTTCGTTATTCCTCTGCGAGCTGGTGCCATAAATGCTTAAGACTTGATCAAACACATACATGGCCTCGATAGGCCAGTGAATCTTCAAGAAGTAGTCTCCCAGCTCAAGCGCGGCGCTGAAGGTATCGCCATGCAAATCTCCATATCGCTTCTTTGTGATAGGGAATGTGCGTACCGGTTCATGGATGGACTCAAAGGTGGTTGAACTGGCGAATCCCATCGTCGCGAACTTTTCCAATTCAGATGGCTGGTGGGTGGGTGGCTTCCAAACCTTCAAGATAGTCTGGTGGAGTTCCTCACCCTCCTCCATGCGGCCCTCAAGAAACAGGATCATCGCTAGAAGCTTCATCGCAAGGATATGCTCGTCAGCATCCGCTGCAGATTCCATACCCAGGACTCTTCGGTAAAGCGGTTCAGCCTCCGAATAACGGTGCCTCTTGTGATAGGCGACCGCGAGACGATTGATGGCCTGTGCTAAGGCTCGCGGGTCCTGCGGCGATGTCCCTCTGCCTGAGCTACCAACGCTTGAGCTTCTTCAATGGTTTCATCGTGCTCCACAGCCGGTAGGATCAGCTTATAGTGATAGAGGCCTGTGCGTTCAGGAAGCCAGGCAAGATCGTCACGCTCCTTGCTTTTTCGGTCTACTACCCGCTGTAATTCAGGACTGTCCCTCACGGAAGACGCCTGCGTCAGTTGGGACAAGTGCACACCCTGCCTCCACATGACACGGGAGGAAATGAACTTCCCAGGCTGCCCGTTTGGACGTTTAGTTGCGATAATGAACATAAACGTCGCAGCTACAACAATGCTTACTGCAAGGTATAGACTAAACCGCTTCATTTGTTATCCTGCTGCCAATAGCGGGTTGCGAATCTCATCTTAGCAGAAGCTGTTAGGTCGGAGACAAGATGGTGAAATCTGACCCCCCATCACTGCTAACTACTTTTCAGACCCCTACTACAAATAAATCACACCGTGAGCTCCTCGACAAGATTCCGTCTATTAGGATGTCTGGACAGGAACCGAAAGAGGCGTTTCCGTCGGTTTAGGAAATGCGGGGGTAGGTGGCTGAAGTGAAGGCTGCTGTGGCTGGATTGGGACACGGATCATCGCTCCTGCAAGCTTAATGAACGCCTTTCCATTGTAATTCTCGATGATCTTAGACGCAGGGGTCATTGTGAAGGTGATGGTCGACGCATGAAAGACTGAGAGCACCAAATCTTGTAGGGTCTGGTCGGTTTCCAGGTCTTCGATCACCAATCCCAACTCCTTACAATCGTCCCGACTGAGATGTCTCGCATGGCTCTTGTGCGTCTTATGTTCTGCCAGTTTTCGAGCCACAATGCTTGCCTTGTAGGCAGCACGGCGCTGGTTGCTGAACATGTATTCCGCGAGCCACTCCTTGACGAGCTTCTGCGAGAGATCAATCGCGTTCTTGCATTCGATGAGCAAGCCAGGCCCATACTGGCTGAGGATGGGCAGCCACGGACCCAAGTTCTGGGAATCCCGGCATTCTTTCTTGGCCATCTCAAACTGATCAAGAATGGCTTGAGCCGGAACCATCCGATTGCCAAGTGGGGTTTGCAAGATAACTTGGGGATCGATGGGGCCAAGGAATGAGTGCTTACCGAGTAGAATCGAATTTGCCGAGCAGGCCAGCATCGTTCCTGCTGACATGGCACCTTGTGGCACCGCAACTCGAATATCAGTAAATTTCTTCCGTAAGTATTTGACGATGGCTTCCGCAGCGACGGGAGAGCCGCCAGGGCTATGTAGTATGAGGTCGAGCTTCGTGTTCCGGAGGCCGTGGACAACCTCCATAAATCCCTGAATATCTTCTTCCGTAATACTCACGGCGTCAGGAGAGACGTTGCCGGGGTCAGTCCACTTCGTGGAATACAGGATAACGTCCCTGTTGGTATGCTGGGCGAGTTGAGTGAGGTACTTGCGGCGAATTGCGTCTGGCTGACTGGTTTGCAGTTCACCCAGAATCTCACCCCAGGTAGGCATAAAGCTCGACGTTAATCCAGGAGGGACTTATTGCTGTTCGATTGATACGTGGTCGGCGAGACGAGTCTGAGGTACTCCGCCGTTATCGCGTTAGCTTTTTGGAATCGCTGATACACCTGCATCAGCTCTTCCACGCCGGAAGGTACCTTCGCTTTGGTGATAATTCTCGTGTACTCTTTCTTCGCTCTTTCCATCGACTTCAGCGCTCCAGGAAGCTCGCAACCAACCCTTTTACTCATCTACCATTGAAGATAGCACACGACGGTATGTTGGTCAAGCAAATCGGACAACAGGTATATGGTCGGGGCGCTGGGATTCGAACCCAGGACCTCCTGGTCCCGAACCAGGCGCTCTACCAAGCTGAGCCACGCCCCGATATTCGCTTCATCCGTTACTGCATCCAGCCCAGATTGCGCCCGATGAGCAATCCTGTCATCTGTGCGTGACCTTTTGCTCTGCCAGATGCATAAAGATGGGATCGTCTGAAATGCCTTCACAGTTATCTGGCTTCGGCTTTTTAGTGGTCCTGGTCATCGTTGCCGTTTTATTCTCCCGGTCAATATACATGCTGTAGCTTGTGCAAGCGGCGCTTCCATTGTCTTCGACAAGAATGGCGTCTTGTCGCCACTCTCGAATTGGCCAGTACGTTGTGTCAAGACTGAGAAAGTCGCCGAGATACGTTCTTATTGCTGCTGTCGCCTCCACACAGTAACTCCACTGTTGCCAGCAATCTAATTTTGTGGTTTGCCGAGTATCGATCTCTGTATCCGAAATCCAGCTGCCTGCAAGAGAAAGATGGTCCCCGTAATCGTAAAACGAATACCCTCCAAGTGTCGGGGGCTGTTCTCCAGCAAGTTTTATTAGAAAGCCTTCGAGCACAACTATTCCAGCGAGAGTTACAATTAGCGTTTTCCATCTTAAAAGCAGCTTCTTTGACCACAATGCGGCAACAACTCCTACGATGCCCATCAAGGGTACGATGATGAAGGGTAGGAGCCACAGAGAGAAGACCAAGAACTGTTTGCTGAGAAGTCTTTGCCAAAAGACCCTCAGCCCACTTGGCTTTGGAAACCCACTATCTTGAAGATCGCGGTATTTCTGTCGGCTTTCTCCGAAGCCTGTACCAAAGACAAAGTCCTTAACTGGATAGCGCTCAAAATTAGTAGCGGTTTGATGAAACCAGGACCGAAGTGTTTTGAGATCGTAACCTTGCGATGCCGCAAGCCCCTTGATGTCATCGAACGCGTGATCGGCTAAAGCAATACGGCTATTCACAGACTTGGATGCAAATGTCTCCGTAGCAAGGATCGCGCACCAATCGTCATCGCTTAGATGGCCAGCGCTCGGACTGGCTTGCTTGTTAACAAGCCAGTCATCGCTTCGGCTCTGCCGAGCAACCCAACCACAGACCCCAACCCAGATAACTACATATAGGATGGCAAGCGGGACAAGAAATTTTCGCCAGGCGGTTTTCTTCATGCGCCCATTCCTCGGTAGCCGTCGATTAACGCCGACTGGTGCCGTCTCTGCTTCCTGCCATCTTCCCTCGGTGTCATGCGAATCGGTCACCGAGCAACTTCTTGGCTGCGTCTTCGAGCCCGGAGAGCTTGTGCTGAATCACATCCCACACGACTTCAACGTTGATGCCGAAATACTCGTGAATCAAGA
>CAYNXT010000117.1:0-5346 GCA_964401235.1 uncultured Planctomycetales bacterium | reverse complement strand
CCGCCCCGCGCTCGGCCTGCCCTGATTCAGCCAGACGCGTTTCAGGTTGACGAACGCTCACATCCTCTTCTTCTTCGGCAGCCGGCTCGTTCCACCATTGAGAGAGCTCTGGGTAGAAGAGTCCTAGACCAATGAGTGCGACCAGAAGCGAACCTGCAAATTGTGTGAGAAGACGATTGCGTTGTCGGCCGAGTGTCGCAGCCCTACTCTCGAACGATCGTCGATGCGCTTCTTTTCGCTGATCGCTCCTATAGGCTTCCCAGGCGTCCAATTGCTTCTGGAACCTTACCATGGTTTGGGCGAGAAGAACGGCGGCACCCAACTGTCTAAAGAAATTAAGAGCCACGTCAAGTTCATAGGCTTGTTGCGCAGGATCGATGGGGTCATTTGGCAAATCGACTGCACTTGCCAAAATCGGAGTGTTCAGCACAAAGAACGTCAGCAGGGAGACAACCAGCGGAAGGCGAAATGGCAACAACCAGCGCCCAGGACCTTCTCGCATGGTTCCATGAGACCGGACGATGGCTCGCAGACGCCGACTCAGTTGCTCCAGCACTGCCCCGCGCTCCCCGGCCCGCTCATCGGTACTACTGCCGCCCGCCCTGGCATTGGAACTGATCGGCGGGCCGGGGGGGCGGGCGCCATGAGCAGCAGGCCGCGTGCGTCCATGGTCCACGATCGATGGTCCATAGCCGTTCCCAAGACCCCTGAGCCCGAAGCCCTCAGCCGCTCTTGTCTGAGCCCCGAACCCGAAACCCTGAGCCTCTTGAATCACCGCGCCGCGCTCGCCGGAGGCGAGGCGCTCAAGACGGAGGGCAAGGTCTAGAAGTGTCTGGGCGTCCTTCTGTCGATCTTCTCGTTGAGCATTCTGCTCGGCCCAGGCTCCTAAGAACCCTGCGGCAAGGGATAAGATGATGGGGTCATGCGAGGTTTGCGCTTGCTGTTGTTGCAGGATGATGGCCTCTAGCTCTGTCCCAGGATTTGGAGGACTAGCGGGCTTATCGCCAGAGGGTGCGGGGTTAAGAGAGCCTTGAGGCGGCGGAGGTGAGCGGGGCGCTGAGGGACGTCCCAATTCCTCAAGCCTCTTCCCAATAGCTGAGAGCCGATCGTTCCACGTCCGCAAGGGAAGTCTCTGCGCCATGCGCGCACCCGAGCGCGAAGCCTGACGACCCTCGGCAATCATGGCGTGATTGACTTCGCGACTGAGTTTCTCGCGAGTCTTTCGCTGCCCAAGCGTCTTAGGAGATGGGGGCTTAGGCGCTGTTGACTTTGGCGGCTTGACCGCCCTGGCGCGCTCCTCATCAAGCGGTGTCTCGACGGAGCCGGCTTCTCCTCCGGAATTCCTATTAGCACTGCCGTTGGTCCATTGCGCGAGCAGCTGGCGAACTTTTGGATTCTGGCCGTTGTTCTTGGCAAGGGCGTCTTGAAGCACCGCGATGGCTCGAGGCATGTTATCAATGGCGCGATACGTCCAGGCCAGCTCGCACGCAAGCCACCCATGCCCAGGATTCAGTGCTGAAATAGCGACTCCAAGCTCAAGAGCCTGACGGTATCGAAGTCCATGTCGGAACAGATTCACCAGCCTGGCCGCGGCATCCCCATAGTGCTGCGTTGGCTTCTGAAGAATAAGTCGAAATGCCTGCTGCGCGATGTGAAGTGCTTGATCCGGCTTGCCATGATGAAACCGTAGCGTAGCTAAGGATGTTAGAAGTGTTACGTTCTCAGGAAAGCGTGGAACGCTCTCCTCAGCCCAACTGAGCGCCTGCTCGTACTGCCCAGCTCCTCTAGCTGCCTCGATGCGCATTTCCTGCAAGACCTCATGGTCAGGTCGAGACGCCACTGCTTGGTCCGCAACCTCCATGGCCTTCATGAATTGATGAGCCTCCCAGAGCCGCCAGAGGAGGGCAATCCACATCGGAGCGTAGCTTGGAAATTGGTGAGTACCAAACCGTAACACACTCTCGGCCGCCTGAGGGTTCCCTTCGCGAACAAGACGTGCGGCTTGGGCTCGAATCTCCTTCGCATCAGCAAGCTCCTTCTTGCTGAGGAGTTTCGAGGTGACGGCCCCGCGCTCGCCATCAACTCCGTCCTCACCATTGCCGAGGATGCGGAACCAGCGGCGGCGGTCATCAGGAGTGGGTGAGGGTGCGCGCTCAAGCTGCCTGGAGCGATTCTGGAGCATTGCCAGCGCCCCTTCAAATGGCGGCGCCTGCCCTGGTTCGACTCCGAGCATGGCGGTGGTCGGGTGATGGGTCAATAGCGACTGGAGCATGAACGCATTTGTATAAGGTGACGGGCCTGAGGCCGTTTGAATCACGATCACCTCTGCGCTTCCTGCGCCATCAGCACTCGTGAGCTGATAGGTCAACTCAAGCGTGGGCGCATCCCGCTGAGGCGGGACCGCACGGAGCAGATAGGCTCCATCTGCTTGCAGCTCAGGCAGACTCAGGGTATAGCTTGCCCGAATTCGAGCCATCCGCGTGTTCACTTCTATCAGCGCCGCCAAGCGCTCCTTTTTCCGCTGCAAGGCTCCGCGAACCAACGGCGTGCCGTTCTCCGACGAAGGTTGAAATTCGAGTGACCTGAGTAACGCCGCAATAAGGCCGGCCACGAGCACGAGATCATCAGAGGACCCTGATTTGTGGCGGTGGCTGAGTGCGCGCTGCAGATCTTCCGCGATCAACTGCCTGCGGGCTTGTTCTCCTTGAATCCATTCCCACTCCCGAAGTCTGCGGAGAGCCATCGCGAGCCACTCCACCGCCTTGGTCTCGGGCATCCCAAACGGATAGGTCTTGCGCCGCTGCCATGTCGCCCAGAGTACTTGGAACATCACCGTGCGCTTGAGAGCTGGGACATCGTCAAGCTGGATCCAAAGCTGCTGGGCCAGGCGGCGACGCGAGGGATCGGCATCGGCTAGCAAGCTCTCAAACAACAGCCGAAGCTGCCATTCAAAGCTCCGCCCAAATCCAGCAAACATTGGATCTCCAATACGAGTCCGTCGGTCAGTTACTGCCTGGGTAAACTCCTCGGCAAATGCCATGGAGACTGAAACCCCTTCTCGCACCCCCCACCCTAGCCCAAGCAAACGCTTCAAGGGTTGGAGCTCAACCGACCACTCCGATAAGGCTTGCTTTCGAACGTCTCGGATGTACTGTAATCGCCACCACTGGGACTCTCGACCCCTCTGGCTCGCCGTCTCATACATCAACTTGCCCATGGCGTACGTCAGTTCCTCCTCCAAAGCTTCACGATCATCCAGCAGCTTGGCCTCAAGATAAATGATGCGAGTGTTGCCCTGCGGCTCGCGCACGGCTACGCTCTTGACCCCCAGACCTTGCAGTCGTAGGAAATGATCATAGAGCCCGTCCACGATGTAATAGGGTGATTCTTTGAATTCAAAAAAGTCGATGACTCTACTGGCAATGTGACTCTCGATATCGTTAAACAGATCTCGTTCGGATTCTGAGGGCGAGCGGAACGGAGTGCGATCGCGCCGCTCCCACCGCGCTAGCTCCTCAAACTGCTCCCGATCAGACATGAGGTGAGCCACCGCCCCGCGCTCGCCATTGGCTCGCTTGCCGATCTCTCGGCGTTTGGCAGCCAGTACCTTAGCCGTCGGGCGAAACTCCGCCATTCTGGAGCCTCGGGCGCGACTCCCACTAGGTTTGACCAGTCGCTTTTCAAACTCTCCGCGCTTGACCAACCTATTCAGACGAAATGCCACCGCTTCTCGACTGACGCTCTCGCGATGTTTCCCAGCAATCTCTCGTGGGCTCAGCCATCGCCGCTCTCCGTTGCCCAGCAAGCGCAAGACAACCGGCCATTCTAGATTTTCGGGTTTCACGACGCGCCCGCGCGGACTAAGCCGTCGTCGACCCAGAGGTTCGGTGCGCTCTCCAATGATGAGGGCTTCCTCCCACCGGGCCGCGACGCCTCGAACACGTCTTAAGGCCGCCACTCGCCCGCGTATTCCATCTCCTCGCCGGGTGGTCTCGGTCAATGCCACCAGATTATGCAATCGTTTCCGCAGCCCGTCCTCTTGTTTCCGGGTTGGACGAAACGTCAGCTTCTGAGTTTCTGCAAGATAGTCTTGAAATAGCACGCTCATTGGCTTAGCGAGTTGCTGCAGCTGCGTTGATGCGCTGCGCGAGCTCGAAGAACGGAGGCGTTTTATCTCCCGACGAATGTCCTCAAGTGCTTTGCGCCACCGCGCATAGACATCATCTTCACTATTTGAGAAGAGATCTTCACTCATTCCCTCGGCCTGTTCGCGATAAGCAACGAGCATCTGTTCCCACTCTTTAGCGCTGGAGGGTTTCACTCGCCGAAGCTTAGGAGGCAACATCTCCTGCCATGTTGCTATCACTGTTCGTGCCTTCTGATGAGGCGCGCCTAAGAGCGAACGTGGTGCTATGCGTCTTAGTCTACGGGTCATCAGCATCTGAATCGCATTGAGTAGCATTGCCATGTCAGAGAGCGCATCTTGCTGCAACCGGGTCTTGAGCGTTCTAAACACCTGGAACCGATAGAAACCACGCCGGAGAGCTGGGAGCGCTGAGGCGATCGTAAGATCAGCCGGCCGCAGGAGCCAATCGTAGGCATCGACCAAGAAGCGGCAAATTTGGGAGGTCGCGGCTGCTGGACCTAACTCTTCACCTTCAACATCCACCGGCCGGTCAAGATCTCGATTCGGATCCACGACACCGAATGCGGAAGGCTGCTGCCGAACTTCTTGACTGAGCCGAACTAGCGTCCAGACCTGAGCGGGGGTGAGACGATAGGCGGCATTTCTTGTGGGCTGCCATCCGAATTCATTCTCCAGGGCCCAGTGGATATTAGAACTCAGTACGCGCTGGGAATGGTTTTTGTCAACACGATCCATGAGTCGAGCCATCGCCTTGCGCACCTGGGAATGGTCATACCACCGTTTGTATTCCGCCGACGATATTGGCAATAGAGGGTCAACGAGGGGGTTACACTGGATTCCTTGGAGGGTGTTCAGATTTTTTCCTTCAATCCATGTTGGAAGTGCTAGGTGAACGAGTGTTGCCCCTTGACGCCTTGTCACTTGAGAAATTTTGGCTGGTCCGTAATGAGGATGGAACACGAAATCCCCTTCTGAAAAGGTGGCCTGTCGGGCTTCATGGGTCCAGACACGGACCAATTGATCCGTGGGCATATGACGCGCCTGAGCCAGCGCCTCGAGCTGTCGTTGGCGGGCCTCTCGCTCTGGCTTTGAAAAAGCAGCGTCTTTGAAGAGTCGCTCATAACCACGTTCGACCGGATCGCGCAATCGAGTCTCAAGCGTCTGAAGCCTGGCTTGTCGACTCGCTCTCAGTTCCTCTG
>CAYNXT010000116.1:0-5352 GCA_964401235.1 uncultured Planctomycetales bacterium | reverse complement strand
ACCGGAGCGACGAACGACGTGAGGAGCGAAGGAACCGAATCCCACCCTCTCCGTTCTGCTTCGCCCTCCGCTGAGACAACAACGTCGGTGGGGCTTCGCAGCAACGTTGCTGCGTAGCTCTACCGGAATGATGTGCTCATCGAGAGCGAAGCAGACCAACTAGGAGAGTCTAATTTCTCCTCGCACATTTCCAGACCTGGTAAAATAATATGTTTCAGAGGTCGAGTCTTTTTGTAAACGGTCCGAACGCTTTGACTCGAAGCACTCCCCGACGGGAAGGGGGAATAGCGAATCCCGCGAGTAGCGGGATGAGCGCCAAGGGGGAAACCTCAGGTTTCCCCTCTTGGGGAGCGAGCATGCGGATTTTGATAGCGAGCGACGCGCTCGTAGCTCAACTGGATAGAGCATCAGCTTGCGGAGCTGGGGGTTCCGAGTTCAAATCTCGGCGAGCGCGCGTTCTTGACCCATGAGCAATATCGCGACATTAAAACCAGATGAGCAGTACATGCGCGAGGCGCTCAAAGAGGCCGAGCAGGCGCTGGGCTCTCGCGATCTGCCTATCGGCGCGGTGATTGTGCACAAGGGGCAGGTCATCGCGCGCGCCCGCCACCAGGTCAAGCTGCTACGCGATCCCACGGCGCATGCGATGGTGATTGCCATTACCCAGGCGGCAAACGCGCTGCAATCGGATCAGTTGCCGGAGGCGACGATCTATATCACCCAAGAGCCCTGCTCCATGTGTGTCGGGGCGGTGCTCTTGAGTGGCGCCGGTCGGTTGGTGCTGGGCGCTCCGGATCCAAAACGTGGCGCTTGCGGGTCGGTCGTGGATTTGACCACCAACGAACGGCTTAATCGCCGGTTAAGCGTCGTAAAGGATGTGTTGATCGGCGAATGCCACGCACTCTTGCGCCGCGCCACGGTCAGCAGCGAAACATATTAATGAGAGTACAATTTCCCAAAGGCCGGCAACAGGCATTTCTGCAAACCGTACGCCAAATCACCGGCGTTCCCCCCGAGCATCTTGCAGCACAGATCGGCGTATGTTCACGAACCTTCCGGGACTGGCAACGAGAAAAGTGGAACATGACGGAAGAAGCGCTACAGCAACTTTGTCGTTTAGCAAATTTACCAGTGCCAGAAGAGATTACGCGATTGCAGGAACACTGGAGTGTTCAAAAGGCCGCGCGAATCGGAGGCTTACGCCACCTCGCCTTATACGGTCCACCGGGGACGCCAGAGGGAAGGCGGCGGGGCGGTCAAGCCGCGCAACGTCAATTTCGCCTGAGGCCTGAGTGGTATCGGGCTCGAAGAGTCGCTGCGCGGAAGTCGATCAACGCGCCAGACTACTCAGAATCACTTGCGGAATTCATCGGCATTCTGTTAGGAGATGGAGGGGTGGCGTCATATCAGGTGAAGGTCTCATTTAACAGAAGTGGCGAAGCGGAGTATCTTGAGTTTGTCAAACACCTGATCGAGCGACTCTTCAGCGTCACAGCGAGTCGAGCGTATGATGGGGAAGACGGTGCGATGGACCTGGTGGTCTCAAGTGTTGAGTTGGTGGAATGGCTTCAGCGCGTCGGGGTGAAGAAAGGCAATAAGATCGCACAGCAAGTTGACGTCCCGAACTGGATTTGGCAGCGAGAAACTTACCAACGAAGCTGTCTTCGAGGACTGATGGATGCCGATGGTTGTTTTTATCGTCATCGATATCGGGTCAACGGACGGTACTACAGCGATCCAAAAATGTGTTTCGTCAGTTATTCGAAGCCTCTCTTTGAGTCTGCTCGAAGGCTGTTTGCAGTGTTTGGATTCGCGCCGACACCACACAGGGATGGACGGCGCTTGTATCTTCATGATACAGCAGCGGTGCTTAGATATATGACGGTGATCGGCACCCACAATTCGCATCACCAGCGTCGATTCGACGGGTCATCGAAGCCGATAGGGAGAGAGTCTTTGGAGAGGTGGCAGAGCGGTCGATTGCAACTCACTGCTAATGAGTTAGGGGGCCAAAAAGCTCCCTCCCGGGTTCAAATCCCGGCCTCTCCGTTCTTAATCGCATGACCTATCTACCGCTTGCCCGCAAATATCGCCCGCAGACATTTGAAGAGCTCGTCGGGCAGCCCCACGTCACCACGACGCTCACTCGAGCCCTGGAGAGTAAGCGCCTAGGCCAGGCCTATCTCTTCGCCGGCTTGCGCGGCGTGGGCAAAACCTCGGCGGCTCGCCTGTTGGCGAAATGCCTCAACTGTGCGAAGGGGCCAACGCCTAAGCCGTGCAATAGCTGCTCAAGCTGTACCCAGATTACCCAGGGCAATAGCCTGGATGTCATCGAAATCGATGGCGCGTCCAACCGCGGCATTGACGAGATCCGCAATCTGCGCGAGACGGTGCCGTATGCGCCGACGAGTGGCCAGTTCCGCGTGTACATCATCGATGAAGTCCATATGCTCACCACCGAGGCGTTTAACGCCCTCCTGAAGACACTCGAAGAGCCGCCGGCGCACGTGAAGTTCATTTTTGCGACGACCGCGCCCAACAAAGTCCCCACGACGATTCTTTCCCGTTGCCAGCGATTTGATTTTCGTCGTCTGGAATCTGCGACGATCGTGCACACCCTCACGGCGATCGCTAAGGCGGAGAAGATTCGCGTCAATGAGCCGGCCCTCTACGCGGTGGCTCGCGCGGCAGATGGAAGCTTGCGTGACGCCGAGGTGATCCTCGAGCAGCTGAGCAGTTTTGTCGATGGGGCCATCACCGAGCCGGCTGTCGCGGAGCTGCTGGGGGCTATCGAATCCGACACCGTGCTGGCCTGGGCACAGGCCATTCTTGATCGCCAATGCCCACAAGCGATCGCGCTCGTCGTCAAACAAATCGAACAGGGCAAAGATGCGCTGCAGCTGCTCAGCGGGTTGCTGCATCATGTGCGCAATCTGCTGATTCTTCGCAGCACGGCCGATACGCCGGATCGCGCCGCGCTGCTGGCTCGCCTCATCGATGAACCTGGAGAGCGATTGGTGCGGCTTGAGAAGCAGGCCCAATGCGCCTCTGCGCAGGAGTGGCTCATCTTTCTGCAACTCTTGACCGGCGCCTATGAGCTCATCCGTCGGAGCCCGATGGCGCAGACGATTTTAGAATTAGCCGTGATCAAGCTCTGCACTCGAGAAGAGTGGCAGTCACTCAGTGAAATCAGCCGGAAACTTGAACAGCTCAGTTCGCAGCCGCAGTCTGCAGCACCCCAGGTTGCTCGGCAAGCTGGAACGCAGTCTGCAGTGATAGGTGAGGCTTCCTCCGTCGAGCCGGATGCTATGGAAGCCAGTCCGGCGGTGCCGGAAGCGATTGCAGAAGCCTGGCCGGTGTTCTTAGAACGACTGGGCCAACAGAAAATGTCCTTGGCTGCCTACTTGGCCGAAGCACAACCGTTACAGTTAGAAGGCACGCTGCTAAGCGTCGGCCTGCCATCATTCGCCCTCCATCAAGAGGTATTGACGACGGCGGATAACTGCCGGCTCATTGAACGCTTGCTCAAGGAGCTTCTGCAGCAAGCGGTGACGGTGCAGTACACGACGCTGCCAGCATCTGCTCAGGCGGCCTCGCGCGCGCCCACCGCTTCCCAAAGCGCGCCCCCCATCGTGCAGGATATCGTGAAGCTGTTTAATGCCACCATCATGGATCAGCCTCGCCCGATTTAGCTATCCCACCACCTGCGCCAGCTTGCCGAAGGCAAGCTAGATGACTATTCGACAGAACCCACGCACTCCAGCTACAATAACTATCATGAGAGATGAATCTCGCTCGTATATCATCTTCACGGCAGCTCAGCATGATACCCCTCAGCGCTGCCGTGAGGCGCAGGTGGTGGGATGATGCCCTCTGCAAAGCCTTTGATCCGACTCTTGGAAGCGCTAGAACGCCTACCCGGTGTTGGGCCCCGTTCGGCCGAGCGCATGGCGTTCTATCTCCTTCGCGTCCCGAAGGAAGAAGCCCGCCAGCTCGCACAGGCCATCCTGGACGTCAAAGATCATCTGCGTTTCTGCGAAGTGTGCTTCAATCTCAGTGAGGCAGCGCGCTGCCCAGTGTGCCAGGACGCCTCACGCGACCCGTCACTGTTATGTGTGGTGGAGGAGCCGAAGGACGTGCTGGCAATTGAAAAAACCGGAAGCTACCGAGGGCTCTACCACGTCTTGCTTGGCGCGATCGCGCCGCTGGATGGCATTGGGCCGGAGCTGCTCAAAATCGATGAGCTCATACAACGCTTAACTGATGAGACCATTCAGGAAGTGATTCTCGCCACGGATGCCGATAAAGATGGGGAAGTGACGGCGGCTTATCTCTCCAAACTCATCCGCCCGAAGGGGTTGAAGCTCACCCGCATCGCCTCTGGCATTCCGGTCGGCAGCCACCTGGAATACGCCGACCAAGCCACCCTCGCGCGCGCACTAGAAGGAAGGAGAGAGTTCTAGTGGAAAGTGGAATGTTGAAAGTGGAAAGTATTGTGCAGCACGACTTTGATTTTGAAAATCTCAGTGTCTATCAAAAGGCTCTGAAATTTGTGAATGAGATTTTCATGCTTTCTGATCAGCTGCCCGGTCGGGTACAATACTCTCTCGCTGATCAACTCCGCCGCGCGGCACTCTCCATCGTCAACAACATTGCAGAGGGAAGCAATAAGCGCACGGTGAAGGAAAAGACGCAGTTCTATCGCTTTGCCCTCGATTCGGCTCGCGAATGCGTTCCGATGATGACGATTTGTCGTGACCAAGAATTTCTGACACAGCCGTTGCATGAGTCATTGCGATCTCGGTGCCTTGAGCTGTGCCGCATGCTGCGCGGTTTAATTGACGCAGTTAATCGCTAATACGCGACTTTCAACTTTCCACTTTGCACTTTCCACTGCTCTTTGAGATTCCCCGGTAGCTCAGCTGGTAGAGCGGCTGACTGTCAATGAGGCCGCGACTTACGGAGGCGCAGCCGAGGTAAGTCGCATGGCCGAATTGATCCCGAGCGAGCCGAGCGTGAGCGAGGCGAGTCGAGGGATTAGTTCATGGCAGCTTCTCCGCGAAAGCGGGGATGAAACAGCGGGTGAACTCAGGGAAGCCTGCGTCTCGCCATCGGCGGGATATGGTAATCCTGAGCCAAGCCCCATACCCAACCGGGTATGGGGAAGGTGCAGAGACTAAGCGCCCGCCACCTAAGCCGCCTGCGGCGGCAGTGACTAGTGATTAGTGGCTAGTGACTAGCTGCGCGGTGGGATGGTGAAGAGATAGTCCAGGCCTTGCGGAAACGCAGGGGCATCCTGTAACCACCAGGTCGGAGGTTCGAGTCCTCCCCGGGGAGTTTTCCTTGCCAGCG
>CAYNXT010000115.1:0-5360 GCA_964401235.1 uncultured Planctomycetales bacterium | reverse complement strand
TAAGAGCGCCTATCAAAAAGACTGTCAGGCGCTCTGGTTGGGGGTTCTGGGTTGTGGGCTCAGCACGAACTTTCTCAGCCCTGAGCCCCGAACCCTGAACCCAAACAGTCTTTTCGTTAGGTATTCTTAGAGGAGGACAATTATGCTGCTGATGATTGTGCCGGGTATCATTTCCGTAGTATTTGGTTTGCTGTTCCTCTTTGCTCCTCATGTGCTGACACGTCGCCCCCCACCCTCCACGCCCACTCCAGGCCGAGTTGAGACGGATCGCGTCTTCATTCAGCATCGGGTGGCGACCGGCATCTGCTTGCTGATGGCCGGAGGGTATTGTTTATCGTCGGCCTCCCAGGTGCGGACCCGCCTCTATTGAGAGCGATAACCACCGACGCAACACCACAGATGACACAGAGTTCACACAGAGGCACAGAGAATTGCAAAGCCTGGTTCACTCTGTGTTTCTGTGGAATTTCCGTGTTTCTGTGGTGTAATCGATGATGTGGTCGCAGCCGGTGCGGGTTGGGCTTGAGGTCGGGTCGCGAACGTTGCGCCTGGTCTGGACAACCAGCCGGCGCGATGGGCAGACGGCGTGGCACTACCACGCGCAGACCCGCAGCCACGACGCCATCGCGCCATCGCTTCGCTCGGATCTCCTTCAGTTTCTTCGCCCGCTGCGTCGCGCGCGTCTCAGTGCTGATGTGATGCTGGCCGCTCCGATCAGTTACGTGCAGCAGCTCCAAGTCTCTGCTTCTGCCCCAGGAGACCTCATGGCGGTGGTGCGCGAGGAGCTTCCCGCCTTATTGCCGTTTGATCTTGAACAGGCTGAGATCCGGGTGGTGTCATCGGCGGATCGATGGGTCACGGTTGCCGCTTGTGAGCGCGCTCTGGTGCAGGAACAGTTGCAGGTCTTGTGGGAGCTGGGCTGGATTCCTCGCGCGGTCGTGCCATCATCTATCTCACTCGTCACACTTGCCCGATCCAACAAACTCATCAGCAGTGAACCAGCGGTCATATTAGATGTGGGAGAGCGCCGAACGACGATCGTCGTAGTGGATAGCGGGGATGTGGCGTACGCGCGCGATGTGGCCCTCGGCAGCGACCACATCATCGAAGCCTTAATGGCGCACGTCTCCGTTGGCTCAGCGACGCTATCCATGTCCTGGGAACAAGCTGAAGCTCTCCTGCGCGAGGCGGGTGTTCCCGAGCCTCAAAGTGGCTCGGTCGTTGGGTCCATGCATTTACCCGTCGCGACCTATCTGGCAATGATTCAGCCGGTGTTGGAGCAGCTCGTCAGCGAGCTGCGCCGCACCACGACATTTGGTGCGCACTCCGCCTCAGCGCCTTCGCCGCGCAAACTGATCATGAGTGGGGAGGCGACGCTCATCCCGCGCTGGCCTGAATGGTTCGGCCTTCAGCTTGGGGTTCCCGTGACGGTGATGGACTGTGAGAGGCTCGTGGGTGCTGCCGGCTCAGCATCGTCGATTGCCTGTGGGCTGGCCTCTCCCGATTGTCCAGCGACTCTAAATCTCAAACCCCCAGGATGGACGCAGCGCAGCCTGATGGTGCGCGCGGCCTCGTTGGGATGGAAGGTGTTTGCGGCCATCGCGGTGGTCGTGTGGCTCGGCACCGCACTCTGGCATGGACGGGATCGCGCAATCACGCAGACACTCAAGACACTTGAAGCGCGCTGGGAGCAGCTTCAACCAGCGGTGGCACTTTCCGAGACGCTCCAGAGGCGTCAACAGAGCATCCAGCAGCTCATCAGCCGGCAAGGAGTCACTCCAGCGTGGCTGGAGCGTCTGGCGCGAGAGTTTCCCGCACCGGTGCGGCTGACGCAACTTTCCATCAGCGAGCAGCGTCAAGTGCGGATGGTAGGGCAAGCCCAAGCGTGGGATCAGACGCCGGAGGGGCAGGTCTCTGAGCTGGCGTTGTGGCTGGAGCAGGAGCAGGTCTGCCAGACGGTTCAGCTTGAATCGACGCGCCGCAGCCAAGCGAGCGCGGACCTCGTGGAGTTTTCGCTGCGATGCAACCTATGAGAGTGAATGATTTAGCGTCTAGCGGATAGCGTTTAGCGTATAGGAAAGTTTGTCTA
The DNA here is from genome assembly GCA_964401235.1 of uncultured Planctomycetales bacterium. GTDB lineage: Bacteria > Omnitrophota > Gorgyraeia > Aquiviventales > Aquiviventaceae > CAYNXT01. The sequence continues at coordinate 3,271 of CAYNXT010000115.1, read as the reverse complement.
TACGCTATACGCTCCACGCTATACGCTAGAGAGATGCTATGTTAGATCTTAGAATTTCCTTGGGGGTTGCCGTTGTGGCTTCAGTAGCCATCGCGATGTTGAGTTGGCAGATGGGTTATGTGCCGGCGCAGCGCGCGCACGCGCGGCATCTGGAGCAACAAGCCGCGTTGACAGAGCATATCGCGCAATGGGAGGCGATCCTGCAAGCTGCCGGCGGTCAGGCGGCATGGATGGCGCATCAACAGCAGCGCCTCCAGGCGCTGAACGCTCGATTTCCTCAACAAGCCCACCTGCCGCAACTCTTGAATGCGCTCGTCGAGAGTCTCAAGGGTGGGGAACTGAAACTGATCAATGTGACCCAGGGCAACTTGGAGGCGGTGCAGGTGGATGGCCAACCACTGGTCATAGACAACAAGCGGTGTTATCGGCTGCCGGTGGCGGTAACGGCTGAGGGACGCTACCATGCCCTCAGGGCGGCGCTAGAGCGGCTCACTGGCGAGCCATTTCCTGGGATAGTGACCGTCGCCCAAATTGATCTGCGCTCGCAAGAGGAGACTGGCAGCCGTCTGGCGGCCACCTTGCAGCTCTACCTCTATGTCATCGGCGCTTCCTCAGGCGCCTCACCACATGCCTAATACAGTCTTCGAGAATTGGCTCAGGGTGCAGGGCTCCGGGCTGCGACAACATCGGTTCGGGGCTCAGGGTGCAGGGCTCCGGGGAGGAGCTCGTTTACCCAAAGCTCGGAGCCCTCAGCCCAGAACCGCTTTTCCTCTGAACCCCCATCCCAGAGCCCTGAGCTATCTTTGGATTGTTGTCATGTTGTGTTCGGGCGCAGTTTTTGGAGCTGCTCTTTATGCTGAGGAGTTGCGCGACCCGTTCGTCTTCGGATCTCGCGCGCCTACGACGACGCAGAGCCGCCCGATGCTCATCGGGATCTTGTGGGATGCGACGAAGCCGCTAGCCATGCTCGGTGAGCAGACGGTAGCGGTAGGGGATACGATTGAAGGATGGCAGATTATCGCTATCGAACAAGACGGCATTCATCTTCAGCGCGGTGATGAGCGCGCCTTCGTCACCACCGGCCACCCGCTTCCAGAATACCCGCTTTTGATTGATCACCCCCGCTAAAGCGTCTATAATAAAAAGGTTTATATCTTGCATTCAGATGATCCCACCCCCTGCGCCGGCTTGCCGGAGGCAAGCCCGAATGGTCAGGGCAGACAAGGACTTATGATGTTACTCATTGAGCGACTAACATTCGTCACGGCGCCTCTAGGGTTTGATTCTACGAGTCGCCGTGGGGCGCAGGGGGTGGGATGAAGCACCCTATTCGTCGACGGTTCATGTATTTGGGATTTCAGGGGTTGCGGCTGTTTGCCCAGTCGCTTCCATCCGGACTCTCGCGCACCCTAGGACAAGTTCTGGGCACACTAGCGTTTTGGCTCTTGGCCGGGCAGCGGCGGCTCGCACTGCAGCATCTGAGCTTGGCACTGGGAGAGTCGGTTTCTCCGGCTGAGCGTCGCCGAATCGCCCAAGGCGTGTTTCGCAATCTCGGCCAGAATATCGTGGAATGGTTTCGCCTCTCCCGTGATTCCAATGACAGGATCCAGGAGCTAGTCAGCGCTGAAGGGGTGGAGTATGTGCGCAGGGCGTTAGGAAAAGGCAACGGGGCGATTCTCCTGACTGCCCACTTCGGCAACTGGGAGCTCATCCCGCTCTATTTACGAAGCCTTGGGTTTGAAGGCGGCGTGGTCGCGCGCCGGTTGCGCTATCCGGAGTATGAATCCTTTTTGATCAACCTGCGCGGCGCGCGCGGCATCTCGACCTATGCGCGCGGCTCGGTCAAAGAGGTCGCCAAGGTTCTTCGGGCCAATCAGATTGTGGGCATGTTGCCGGATCAAGATATTGATAGCTTGGAAGGGACGTTTGTGGACCTCTTCGGCCACCCGGCCTATACGCCGCTCGGTCCTGCGGCCCTGTCGCTGATGACGAGTGCCCCGATCATACCCTGTTTCATCATTCGTGAGAGCGGCGGACGATTTCGGTTAGTCATTGAGCCTCCCCTGGAAGCTCCGCAGGTCCAGGATCGCTCGCAAGCTCTCTCGCAGCTTACGCAGGCCTGGAGCCGAGTCGTCGAGTCCTACATTCGGCGCCATCCTGACCACTGGGTGTGGATGCACCGACGCTGGAAAACGCAATCGAAGAACGCTCAGGGTTCAGGGTTGAGGGCTGGGACCTTCAATCCAGAGCCCAGAGCCCAGAACCCAGAGTCAGCCGTTCCGCGAACTCAACTAGCACTCTCCTTGCTGCTCCTGGGCATCTCCTCTCTCGCGTTGGCATGTATATCGGGATGCAGCAAGCCGAAACAGGCTCACGTGGAGTCCGTCACCACCAACCTCGATGCCACGGAACAAATGAGCGGCTTTCTGCTTACCGGTTATGAAACGGACGGGTCCAAGCGGTGGGAGCTGAAGGGCAACGGGGCAAGCATGGAGGACCAGATCGTGACGATCCACCATCCGGATGGCATCGGCTATGATCTGGCCCGCACGGCCTATCTGACCGCGACCGCAGCACAGATCAATCAGCAGAACCGGCATGTGCGGATGGAGCACGATGTGACGATCCACACCGAAGACGGATTATGGCTCTTCACGCCGGTGCTGCATTGGATGCCGGATCAGAACCAGGTGGCCACGGACCATCCGGTGCGAATCGAAACTGACCACATGCTCTTGCGCGGTCGGGGGGCGAGCGGCTTGACCCAACTCAAGCAGGTGAAAGTCCTCACCGATGTTGAAATGGTGCTTAATCCCTCGGAGGATGAGCTGCCGGCCGGAGGAGCGAAACAGGTGATCATTACCTGCGACGGCCCGCTGACATTCAACTATGAGCGAAATGTCGCCACGTTTGAGCAGAACGTCCACGTCAAAGACCCAAACGGCGATCTGTATTCTGACAAACTCATTGCCTACCTCAATGAAACCACACGGACAATCCGCTATGCCGAGGCGATCGGCAAGGTGCGGATCCATCAGCAGCAGAATACCGCGTTAAGCGAGAAGGCGGTCTATGAGCCGGCGCTTGGCAAAATGACGCTGGTCGGCAAACCCTCACTGCTCATCTACCCGTCTGAAGAGCAGGGCAGTTCGTCGCAGCTCTCTTTGGGCGGTCTCGCCCCCGAACCAATGCACCAATGAGCTAATGAACTAATCATGCAGGAACTCCACACGGAACATCTGGTCAAGGGCTATAACGGCCGCCCCGTCGT
>CAYNXT010000114.1:0-5392 GCA_964401235.1 uncultured Planctomycetales bacterium | reverse complement strand
GGTGGCGGGACCAGCTCGAGTTTCTGCTCGAACAGATTACTCAGCGCCACAAACCGTTGGAACGCGTCCATGGTTTCTTCTTCTTGAATCGTCAGCTTCTCGCTCTGCTCTTGCTTCTGAACGATTGGCGGCAGCAGACGCATGAGCTTGCGCGAGGCGACGAGGTCGTTATACGAAATGTGCGTGGTCTTAGGCGCCATGCCTAAGGGCTCGCGCAGCGGAATGAAGGGCACCGACACCAAGGGCTGTTGCTGCCAATGTTCAGGGTTCGCCATGATATTGCAGACGGCATCAATAGGGTCTAAGCCGTGGATGCGCGAGGAGCCGCTGATGAGCTGCAGGGTTTCACGCGCAAAGCTGTCAAAGGCTTTATGGCGCCCGTTGTGCTGAATCGCCATGAGACGCAGCGTTGCACGTGCCTGAGCTGGCAACACCGCCTGCTCTTGCGCATTGAGCCATGGAACGCAGGCACCGAGCAACATGCTGAGGGTGGCAAGTAGAGCCAATCTCTGTTGCATCTATCTCGCCTTTTGAGTTCGGGCTCGCGACTTCCGAGGCTTGACAGCCGCGGTGGCGGCACGCCGCAGGAGAAACATGCTGACCACCCCTCCGATCACGATGAGAAATCCCGTATACACAAATGGCGTGCCAGGATCGTTACGCACGGAGAGCACCGTGGTCTGCGTTAGCCCATCGATAAAACTGGATTGATACAAGCTATAGCCTCGATAGCGCAACGGGTTGTTCATGCTGATCTTGCGCATGAGAATGACGCCGCGTTGCGGGTCGGTGAGCTGCACATCGCTTTCAAATCCGGAGGCCATCTGCGTACCCGGGTAGTCGATCTTACGAAAGTCTAATAGCTTGACGGTAAACGGCAGCTCTCGCTGGGCGGGCCGAAACTCCACTCGCACCGGCTCCTGACCAAGTGGCAGCTCGACCATTCCCCGAAAGCTCAGCCAGGCCTCAGCGGTCTGGTCGCCTTCGCGTCCAATCAGGTGCAGCGCCTGTGCCTTGACCTCATCGGAGCGGTTGGTGATGTCTTGAATCATCCGCGCGCGAGGAGCATGGGCCACGATCTCAAACTGGTAACCCAGTCCCGGATGGTCGTACGGGGTGTTGAGGCGCACCGGATTGATGACGGTGCGATCAGCTCCTTCGCTCGTCAAGATCGCCAGAAGTTTTCCTTCGGGGGTACGTACGAAGGCAACGGCGTGGGGCGGTAAGGATACGCTGGCTTCATGCGCATAGCTCGCTTCGGCATCAATCTTGTGCTGAAACCCGTGCATCGAGGAAAAATCAGGGTGCAGCGAAAACAGCAGATACGGATCGGCCCCTTCGGGCCCCTCCAGCACAAAGGAAACGGCTGGGTTGTTGGGTTGGGAGGAGCGGCTCACTAGCCCCTGCTCTGTAATTGCAAAGTCTGGAAAGTAGTCCTTGAAGGTGATTCGATAGGAGGTGTCTTCGATTTCAACCATGGTGTTGCGCTCTTCCGGCACTGGAATGTCACGCGTCTGCTTCATCCCCGGCAGGCGAATGGTCAACAGCCCGCGCGGCGACATCGCCGCCTGACTCGGATCTGTCAACCGCTTGACCTGCTCAGCGGTCTTCGGCTCAAGAAAGAGCACATGTGCTTCGCCCCAGCCGATGCCAAACCGATCCGGATCTCGCGCCATGAGCCAGAGCTCATCCTGCTGCGCGCTGTGCGTGAGTCGAACCTTCAGAGCCGGATTGTCGTCTGTTCCATCGTCGGTGATGCGCTCATCCACAATCGCGTCAGGATAATATCGATCGACGCTCAGCTCAATCGCGCGCCCTTCGATCATCACCGGAATACTTAGCTTGGGCTCGTGCACCCAGGCCTGCGTTTCAAACCGAGTCGGGAAGACCCGGGAGACCCCGGGATTGGGCAGATGTACCGTCAAGACATTGCCGGGCAGCTCCAGCACCCGTTCGGCCTGCCCCTCAGGGATGATGAGCTGGCCTTCAATGCCGAAGCGCCCGCCAAGAATGCCGCCAATCAAGATGAGAATGATACCCAAATGGGCGAGGACAAACGGCGTGTGCTGGCGCTTCCAAGGGTAACGTTGAGCGGCTGCGACAGCTAAATTGAGCGCCAGAAACCCTAAGAGCGCTTGGAACCACCAGGCGTGGTAGACAAACCGCTGGACGGCTGCGGTGCCGAAGCGCGTTTCATACATGGTCCCCCACGCTAGCACACCGGCAATGACCAGGAGCAGCGTGACGGCCATCCGTAGGGAGCCAAGAAGTCGAACGAAGTCAATCATGGAAGAACTTTGAGTGGTGCGCGGGTAGACCGGTTATTCTCCACCCGAAAAGATATTTTTCAAGGTATCGGCGGTTCCCTTCACCGTCTCTTTCGCGGTGCCAACAGTTTCTTTGCCGGCAAGGTGCAGCCGGACCTCATGACATCCAGCGATTGGCCAGTTGTCCGATGAGAAATCCGGCCAGCGCTGCGACGCCGGCGACGGCCAACATCTCTCCTCCGCTGCGCCACCAGCTCTGCTTCACAATCCGCCCCTTCAATCCTCCAAAGAGAAAGAGCGCAAGCAGGGTGCCACCAATCGAAATCGGCATGGCCGTCGAGATGGGCAGCGCCAGATAGGGCAACACCGGAATCAACCCTCCGGCCACATACGCCATCCCCATGACCACCGCATTACTGATCGGTTCCTCAAGTGCCTCAGGCGAGATTCCCAGTTCTTTATGCGCCATGTCTTCCAATAAGAGACGGGGATTGCTCATCAGTCGATTCGCGATAATTTTAATTTCCTCATCGGCATAGCCGCGAACTCGATACATCTCCCAGATTTCTTGGCGCTCGCCTTCAGGGTCTCGAGCAATTTCTTCCTCTTCCTCTTTCAGGAGCCGCTCGAGATACTCCCGCTGGGATTTGGAGGACAAGTATGAGCCGGCGGCCATGGACAAGGACTCCACCACAATAATGACGAATCCGGCGATGACAACGGCTTCCTTATTCTGCGTGCCGGCCGCGATCCCGGTCAGCGCCCCCAGCGTCGAAATAAGCCCATCCTGGGTGCCGAAGACCGCCTCGCGCAATCGCGAACGAGTGGCATCTCCAATGCCGTGATGCTCTCGCGTGCGCTGCTCGATCCGGCGTGCTAACGCATCCCGGTCGTTGTTAGAAGTCGGCAAGGGGCTCGTCATTAGTGCATGGTAGAGTACCACAATCGACTGGGGGAGGAAACCTTCTCATCGGGGACAGCCACCGATTTCCGAGCGGAGGGGAACAACGTGCGAACTAGCGCTGGTTCTCAATGTTTGGGTTGTCTTGCGAGTCGTCCGTTTCCCACTCCAACCCGAGGGCGATCTTGCAGTCTTCCGAGGCCATCGTGCGCGGATCCCAGGGGGGGGTGAACACGATATTGACGACGGCGTTTTTGACGCCGGGCACCGCAGCCATAGCGCGCTGGACCATCATTTTAAGCTGCGGCCCGTAGGGGCAAAACGGCGAGGTAAAGGTCATGGTGAGCTTGACCTCATCACCTTCCGGCTGCGGGTTGATGTCCACCCCGTAGATGAGCCCGAGATCCACGATGCCAAGGTGTAATTCTGGATCCTCAATCGGCTTGATTGCGTCCATCACCTGTTGTTCGGTTACCGCCATCGTCAATATTCTCCTAACCCCTGCTCCACCACATTCCACGAGAGGGCGGCGCATTTGACGCGGACCGGAAATTTGCGCACGCCGGCTAACGCCTCTAAATCTCCCAGATCCGCCGAAGGATCCGGGTCTTTGCCCTGCATCATCGCTTTCATGGTCTGAATGGTTTGCCTAGCCTCGGCAATGGTATGGCGCTCCAGCTGCGCGGCGAGCATCGACGCGGCCGCCTGACTAATCGCGCAGCCCTTGCCGGAAAACCGCACTTGCTCGATGGTGCCATTGGCCAGCTTCAGATGAAAGGTCATCTCATCGCCGCAGAGCGGATTGTTCCCGCTGGTTTTGATCTGTGCCTCAGGAATCTCCCCATGATGCGCGGAGTTCTTGAAGTGCTCGAGAATGACATCGCGATACAATTCATCCAGCTGCTCAATCATCCCACGCCCTGCTGGTTGGCCGGAGGCCGGCCGCTGGCAGCGATGGAGACGCAGCATGCCAGCGGCCGTTTCGCCGGCTTGAATTCAACCACCATGTGACGGCGAAACTCAACAGGGCGTGGGATCATTTGGTCGCTCGGGCGGTTTGGCGGTTAAAAAATGTCTTTGTGGCCTGGAGCGCTTCGACCAACCTATCAATCTCGTCGGTGGTGTTGTAGACATAAAAGCTCGCGCGGGCGGTAGCAGCAACCCCCAACCGTCGCATCAACGGCTTGGCACAGTGATGCCCGGCCCGAATCGCCACGCCTTCGGCATCGAGCACCGTGCCGACATCGTGCGGATGCAGACCGTTGAGATTAAAGGAGACAACGCCTCCTCGATCAATCCCTGGGCGCGTGGGGCCGTAGATCGTCACCCCGTCTACTTCATGCAGCCGTTGAATGGCATACTCGATCAGTTGGCGCTCATAGGCATGCACCGACGCCATACCCAGTCGCTCAAGGTACTTCAAGGCCTCGCTAAACGCGATGACATCGGCAATGTTGGGCGTGCCGGCTTCAAATTTCCAGGGGATCTCGTTCCACGTCGCGCTGGTCAGTTGCACGTCCGAGATCATCTCCCCTCCACCGAGAAACGGCGGCATTGACTCAAGCAGCGCCTCCTTGGCGTAGAGCACTCCGACCCCTGTCGGGCCGAGCATTTTATGGGCCGAAAAAGCCAGCGCATCACAGCCTAATGGGACGACCTCAAGCGGGAGATGCGGCACGCTTTGGGCCGCGTCGACGAATACGAGCGCGCCCTGCAGATGCGCGCGTTGCGCGATCTGGGCGATGGGATTGATGGTGCCGAGCACATTGGACATGTGCGTTAAGGCCACGACCTTCGTGCGCGGCGTCAGCAACCCATCCAGCTCTTCGACTCGGAGTTGACCATCATCGGCAACTTTCATAAAGGTTAACGTCGCGCCCGTGGCCTTGGCAATGAGTTGCCAGGGGACCAAGTTGGAGTGGTGCTCCATCTCGGTCAGGAGAATTTGGTCGCCGGCTTTTAAGTTAGCGCGACCCCACGCGTTGGCAAAAAGGTTAATCGCTTCGGTCGTGTTGCGGGTAAAGACGATGCTGCGCGAGGAGGGCGCGTGGATGAACCGAGCGGTTTGCTCGCGCACCGCTTCATACGCTGCGGTGGCTTCTTCGGAGAGGGCGTGCAGCCCGCGGTGGATGTTGGCATTGTAGCGGCTGTAGTAGTTGACCAACGCGTCGATGACCTGGCGGGGCGTCTGGGTGGTGGCGGCGTTGTCGAGATAGACCAGGGG
>CAYNXT010000113.1:4458-5400 GCA_964401235.1 uncultured Planctomycetales bacterium | reverse complement strand
TGAAGACGATAAGCAGTATGACTCCGCGGATTTTAACTTGGCGATAGAAAAAGCGTTCGAGTGGGGCGCGCGCATTCCGATCGGCTTGTTCTACAAGGTGGACCGGCCCACCTACGAGGATCAGGAACCGGCTCTGCGCAGCGGCACCCCCCTGGCCAAGCAGCCGTTGCAGCGCAATGATTTGGCCGCCCTTATGGAGGATTTTATTTAAATGGCCCAGGCGACCAAGATGGCTACGACGGCTGAGATTCCTCCTGGGACCGGCAAGGTCGTGGAGGTCGGCGGGAAAACGCTGGCCGTCTTTAATTGCGACGGGACGTTTTACGCGATTGAGAACACGTGCCTCCACCGCGGCGGGCCGCTGGGAGAAGGCAGCCTCTCCGGGACGACGGTGACCTGTCCATGGCACGGGTGGGAGTACGACGTGCGCTCAGGTGAATGCACGATGGATCGATCGATGAAGGTGTCAAAGTTTGAGGTGACGGTGCAGGGAGACGACCTCTTGGTGAGCGTGTAAGGAGTGGGTGAGCCAGTTAGCCCGTTGGCCGGTTGACCCGTTGACCGACGTGAACGGGATTAACCGGCCAAACCGGCTTAACGGGCAAACGGAAATGATTGATTACGTCTTTCGAGTAGGTGGAGAAGGCGGCGAAGGGGTAATCAGCACCGGCGAGATGCTGACGACTGCCCTGGCGCGCGCCGGTTTTGAAATCTACACGTTCCGCACCTATCCGGCAGAGATCAAGGGCGGCCATGCGAATTTCCAAGTCCGAGTCTCAGAGCAACTGCTCCTGTCCTATGGAGCCGCGGTGGATGTCTTGCTGGCTTTTAATCAAGAAGCGCATGACAAGCATATTCAGGATGTCCGCCCCAAAGGCGGAGTGGTCATCTACGATTCGGATGTGTTCATCCCACCCCCTGTCGCCTCCGCCGAAGGCGGAG
>CAYNXT010000113.1:396-4358 GCA_964401235.1 uncultured Planctomycetales bacterium | reverse complement strand
GTGCGCCGAATGGCGCACGCCCTGCGGGCGAGCGTACAGGGGGTGGGGTCACCCCACCCCCTGTCGCCTCCGCCGAAGGCGGAGGTGCGCCGAATGGCGCACGCCCTGCGGGCGAGCGTACAGGGGGTGGGGTCACCCCGCCGTCACAGGATTCGCTGATTTTTTATCCCGTGCCGCTGACCTCCTTGGCGACGGAGAAAATCGGCGTCAAATTGACGAAGAACATCGTAGCCCTGGGCGTCTGCTCCCAGCTCTTTGACATTCCGTTTGAAATGTTTGAAGTCCTGTTGAAGGAAAAGTTTGGTCGCAAGGGAGAAGCGGTGGTGCAAAAGAATCTCCAAGCCCTTCGCGTGGGAGCGGAGTACGTCAAGCAGATCTCCAAGCGCGATGCCGTCAAGCTCGGGCCCGGACCGCGTCAAACTCGGGAACTCGTGCTCTCGGGCAATGAGTCGTTGGCGTTGGGCGCCATTGCGGCGGGCTGCCGGTTCTACGCCGGCTATCCCATCACGCCGGCGACGGACATTATGGAGTTTCTCGCGCGGGAGCTGCCCAAGCTGGGTGGCTATGTGGTGCAAACCGAAGATGAAATCTCGGCTATTGGGGTGGTCTTTGGCGCTTCCTTTGCCGGCAAGAAGGCGATGACCGCGACCTCCGGCCCCGGATTTTCTCTCATGACGGAGATGATGGGGTTAGCGGTCGTGGCGGAACTCCCGGCAGTGATCGTGGATGTGCAGCGCGTGGGACCCTCCACCGGCATGCCCACGAAAACAGAGCAAGGGGATCTCTACTTGGCCTGTTATGGCGGCCACGGCAACTGTCCCCGCATTGTCATGGCGCTGACGAGTGTGGAGGACTGTTTCTACGGCATCATGCGGGCGTTTAACATCGCCGAGCAGTTCCAAATGCCGGTCGTGGTCCTCTCGGATGCGTCGCTGGGCCACCGCAAAGCGACGGTGCCGGTGCCGGATCCGTCCAAGGTGCCAATTATCGAGCGCCGCACGCCGCATGCCGAGGAGATCGTCAATTTCAAACGGTATCGTTTTACGCCGGATAACATCTCGCCCATGTCGATTCCAGGCATGGAAGGAGGGGGGTATGTCGCAGAAGGATTGGAGCACGATGAAGGGGGCTATCCTGCGGCATCCGACCACGAAAACCATTTGCGGCTGACTCGCAAGCGGTATGGAAAATTCCAGGCCGTCGAAGCGATTGCGAATGATCTGGTGCGAATCTATGGGGAGCCGCATCCGGAAATTGGGATCATCGGCTGGGGTTCGACGGAGGGCGTGATCCGCGAAGCCGTGCAGCTCGCGCTCGAGAAAGGCTACTCCGTCGGCGCGCTTCATCCGAAAATTCTGTATCCGCAGCCGCTGGCCAAGCTGGCAGAATTTATCAAAGGGACCAAAGCGGTGATTATTCCGGAGGTGAATTACACCGGCCAGTTTGCGACGGCACTGCGCAAACGCTTCGCCTATGATTTCATCCAGCTCAACAAATGCATCGGCTTGCCGTTTACGCCGAAGGAAATTTTAGACAAAATTGAGGAGGTTGCGACGAATGTCTCTAGTCGTCGGCGAGCAGCCACGTTCGCCACAAAGCTATAAGACCGACGAACATCCCATTTGGTGTCCGGGATGCGGCGATTTCGGGGTCCTGGATTCTCTGTATAAGTCGCTTGCCGGCTTGAAGGTGCATCCGAAGGATCTCGTCGTCGTCTCCGGCATCGGCTGTTCAGGTCGCACGCCGGGATTTATCAAATCCTATGGGTTTCACAGTCTGCACGGTCGCGTGCTGCCGGTGGCACTCGGGGTCAAGCTCGCGAATCCCGCCTTGACCGTCATTGGTGTCGGGGGAGATGGCGATGGGTTTGCGATCGGGGGAGGACATATTCCGCACGCCGCCCGCCGTAACCCAGACATGACCTACATTGTGATGGATAACTCGACCTACGGCTTGACCAAGGGGCAATATTCTCCGACCTCGCCCACTGGGTTTAAGGCAGGCTCCACACCCTATGGGAACATGGAGCAGCCGCTCAATCCCATCGCGATGTTGATTGCCTACGGCGCGACCTTTGTCGGGCAGGCCTACTCTGGCAAGCCGCGAGAGTTGGCCGACCTCCTGACCAAGGCCATTGAGCACAAGGGATTTGCGTTTCTCAACGTCATCAGCCCCTGCATCACGTTTTATAATACCTATAAAGTGATGCCGGCGCGATTGGCAGAAGTCCCGAAAGATCATGACGTGACGAATCGGGCCAAAGCCTTTGAGCTGGCCTTGCACACGGATCACATCGCCCTGGGGCTGTTCTACCAAGAGACGCGGCCGACCTTCGAAGATGGCGTCGCCGAGGTCATCCGAGAGGCGCAAGCCGCCAGCCCTCCCCGCCTTGAGCAGATCTTCGCGGAATTCTCGTAATCCCTCATGACCACGCGGCTTGAGCGAGACTCTCTCGGCGCCAAGCGCGTGCCACGTGCCGCCTACTACGGCATTCAAACCTTGCGCGCCGTTGAGAACTTCCCCATCAGCGGGCTGCGACTCCAGCCGGAGATGATCCGAGCCTTTGCCTTGATTAAGAAAGCGGCCGCATTTGCCAACGCGCGTCTGGGTCTTTTGCCCCGACGGGCCGCCAGCGCCATCATCCGCGCCTGCGATGAAGTCTTGCGAGGCCGATTCGATGATCAATTCGTGGTGGATGTGTACCAGGCCGGAGCCGGCACCTCCTTCAACATGAATGCAAATGAGGTGATCGCGAATCGCGCCAACGAGCTCTTGGGCGCTCGCAAGGGCAGCTACAAGTACCTGCGCCCGAACGATCACGTGAACATGGCGCAATCCACGAACGATACCTTTCCAACGGCCATGCGCTTGGCGTGCCTGACGATGCTGCCTGAACTGCGCGCGGCGATGCAGCTGTTGGAAGGTTCGCTGCGGCGCAAGGCTCGGCAGTTTCAAGGCATTGTCAAAGCGGGGCGGACGCATCTGCAGGATGCGGTACCGGTGCGGTTAGGACGGGAATTCGGCGCCTATGCGCTAGCACTGCAGAAAGCGCGAGCGCATATTGAGCAAACTGCTCGGGCCCTTGCGGAATTGAATCTCGGGGGGACGGCAACCGGCACCGGCATGAACGCGCACCCGCGGTATCGGGCACTCGCCATTGGGCGGCTTCGAGCGTGGAGTGGCCTGCCACTGCGGCCGGCGCACGACATGATGGAGGGCACCCAGAGTCTTGGAGATTTCGCACGGCTCTCAGGCGGACTGCGCGCGTATGCGCTAGAACTCATCCGCATCGCCAATGATTTGCGCTTAATGACATCAGGTCCGAATACCGGCTTTGCCGAAATCGAGCTGCCGGCGATTCAACCAGGCTCTTCCATCATGCCGGGCAAGGTGAATCCCGTGGTTCCTGAGATGGTGGATATGGTCGGGTTCCAGGTCCTCGGGCATGATGCCACAGTGGCCGCCGCGGTCCAAGCTGGGCAGCTCGAGCTGAACGTGATGATGCCGGTGGCGGCATACAATGTGCTGCAATCCATGCGGTTGCTGAGCAATGCCAGCCGGGTCTTGGCCACGCGCTGCGTCAATGGCATTGTCGCCGATCGAGCGCGATGCCAGATGCTCGCCCACCGCAGCCTCGCGCTGGCCACCGCCTTAAACTCCCGCATCGGGTATCTCAACGCCGCCAACATTGCGAAAGAGTCCCTGCGAACCAGAAAACCGATCCGCGAGTTGGTCATCGAGCATCGCCTGCTCAGCCCTGCAGAAGCCAAGCGGCTGCTGGATCCGCACCGGCTCAGCCTCGGCCGCTAGCGGCCAATGGTCGGGCCGGTGCGCTTGTCCCACGCCCTGCTGGTGGGCCGTAGGCCATCCCGCCGATGGCGGGCTGCTTCGCCGGAGACTAATTCCATATATGAACGGCGAAGCCCAGCAGGGCGTGGGATTGCCCGTGCTCTATCGACGTG
>CAYNXT010000113.1:0-386 GCA_964401235.1 uncultured Planctomycetales bacterium | reverse complement strand
TAGAGCGCTTGGCTTCGAACCAAGAGGTAGGGCGTTCGAATCGCCCCGGGCGCGCTCTTAAAACAGTCGAAAGTGGAAAGTGGGAAATGCGATCACGCCTGTTTACGTTCAACTTTCCACTTTAAACTTTACACTGCTCTGTGGGCCGCTAGCTTAATGGTAAAGCTGCAGCCTCTTAAGCTGTAGATGATGGTTCGATCCCATCGCGGCCCACTCGTACAGAAGGAGCGCCCTCTTGTGTAATGTTGAATGTGTCACGTGTAATGTGCAATCGATGAAAAATCGGTGCTTTTACATGACCCCAGTTCACATGACACATTACACAGTTTTCGATGGGCATGTGGCGGAACTGGCAGACGCGCAGGATTTAGGATCCTGTCCCGAAA
>CAYNXT010000112.1:0-5436 GCA_964401235.1 uncultured Planctomycetales bacterium | reverse complement strand
ACTCCAGTCGAAAATTCAGCGGCGTCGTCGGGTTCGGAAAGAGCTGCCATGGCGGCGTGGGAATATCTTCGGAAGCCAGAATCTGTTTGGTCTTCGCCTTATCGAGCGCGAGGGAGAGCGTGATGCTGTTGGAGCCGGTACAGGGGATGCGCAACGACTCAAGAATCGCCGGCACTTGCGCCTCGCGGTGGGCGCCTTGCAACCCTTCAGCGATATTGAACACCACGTCCACCGGATGCGTTAAAAACCACTGCGGTAGTTCTGCAGTGGCTTCCACCTTATGCACGGTATGGCCGGCGGCGCGCAGCCCGCAGACGATCGTGTCAATCGTCGCCTGGCTGTCAAACTCCGAGTCGCCATCAACAGGCCCACCTGACTCGTTGCATTGGGGGCGGGCAGGCGCGCCAGTGTATTCGGAGACGGCGCGTCGCAAATTGTAGGTTAACGCGATGGTGTAGCCGATAGGGCACCCGCCTTGTGAGCGCTCATCCCCCCACCTGTCTGCTCACCGCAGGTGAGCTGCTCACTCGTGTGACCGTTGATCGGCCCTGCGGGCCGAAGACGGGTGGGGGGAGAAGCTTGCAGCGCACCAGCGCAGCTTCCAAAATGCGATGAATCACCTGATGAAGTGTCAGGCCCTTCGTTTTCGCAATAAAATTGAAGACGTCTTCGGTGGAGAGCGAGGGGAGCGGATTAATCTCCAGCACATAGGAGTTGCCGTGGCGGTCCACGCGGAAATCCACGCGGCCGAAATCCCGGCACTCAACCGCCTGGTAGGTGCGCAAGGCCAGCTCCTGCATCCGCTTGGCAAGCCCCTCGGGAATCTTCGCCGGGCAGATATAATCGGAGCCGCTCCGCAGATAGGCAAAGTGGAAGAAGTTGCGGCCCAGATCCGTGCGACCATCGAGGGCGATTTGGACGACTGGATACACGTCCGGCTGCTCGTTGCCAATAAGCCCCACGGTGAACTCTTCGCCTTCGATGAACTCTTCAATAAACATGGCGGGGTTGTGATAGGTCTCTGCCAGCCATCGGACTTGCCGCTGTAACTCCTCCGGGGTGTTGACGAGTGAGCGCTGGCTTAAGCCCTTGCTGGAGCCCTCACAGCGCAGCTTGACAATCAACGGATAGCGCAATTCGATGGGGCCGAGCATGTCGGACTGGCTGACTTCAACGTAGCCCGGGGTTGGAATGCCTTCGGCGATGAGCACTTTTTTCGTCAAGACCTTATCGAGCGTGAGCCCCAACGTTAACCCATCCGCGCCGACAAAGGGAATCCCCATCATCTCCAACAAGATCGGCACCTGGGATTCCCGGTTCCGTCCTCCATACCCTTCAGCAATATTGAAGACGATATCGACCTTGCAGTGCCCATTGAACTGAAGCAACTGGCGCGCGTTGCCGATGCGCACGACCTCGTGGCCGTGCTCGCGCAACGCCGCTTCGATGTGCTGCACGGTCTCTTCATGATCAAACTCGGCGTTCAGGTCGGGCGGATCGCCGGGCTTGAGGATGAATTCGGTTTTGACGTTATAGGTTAGCCCAATGCGCATAGAAAAAGGGACCCGCACTCGAGTCCCGCCTCACCTACGCTGAATTGTTCAACGGTGACGCGCGCCGTTACCTCATGCGCCGCGATCCACCGCAGATCACGCGCGCACGCAACGCTTGCACACTCATCGCTGTCATCCACATCATTCTACTATATTTCGTACCATAGCGCACTCGCAGTGTCAAGCGCATCTCGTGAATTGCGTGCGAGTTGTATAAAAATATGTTACGATCTCAGCCACGATGGGAACACTGGTCTTGATTCGACACGGGCAATCGCAGTGGAATTTGGAAAACCGCTTCACCGGGTGGGTCGATGTGCCGCTCACGGAGACGGGACGCGAGGAAGCCAAGCGTGGTGCCGAATTGATCCGTCATTTAAAATTCGATCGCGCGTTTACCTCTGCGCTGGTCCGCGCGCAAGAGACGTTGAAGATCCTTCTTGAGACCACCGGTCAATCCGAGATTCCTCTTGAAGCCGATCAGGCGCTGAACGAGCGCCACTATGGCGCATTACAAGGGCTCGACAAAGCCGAAATGGCCCAGAAGTACGGCGATGCGCAAGTCAAACTGTGGCGTCGTAGCTACGATGTGCCCCCGCCCAACGATGTCACCCCGCTCAACCCTCAAGGAATGAGTGAAAGCTTGAAAGATACCGCCGCGCGCACCCTGCCTTACTTCAAGAGCAAGATGCTTCCGCTGGTCAAAGCCGGCAAGAGCATCGTAGTGGTCGCGCACGGCAACAGTCTGCGTTCTATCGTCATGGAGCTAGACCGGCTGACCAAAGAACAGGTCTTGGAGCTCAACATTCCCACGGGTGCTCCGATCATTTACGAAATCGACTCCTCCGGCAACATTCTCAAGAAGATTGTCACGACGCTGCCTTCCATCAATGTCTAGCGTAGAGCGTTTAGCGTATAGGAAAACCTGATCTCCCGTTCTATACGCTATCCGCTACACGCTATGCGCTAGCTCTTGCGGTTCTGATGTAGTGATACAGATATTGCTGCGCGTAGCCGGCGTACGGTCCGAAGTGGCGCCGCGCATAGGTATGAATGACCTTTCGAGTGAATTTGCGGTGGCGAAAGTAGTAGCGCATCGCCCGCTCCATCCACACGTCAACCGGAAACGCTTCGTACTTCTCAAATCCGAAGAGTGCCACGCAATCCGCGACTTTGTCTCCAACCCCGTCGCATCCAAGGAGCGCGTGTTTTGTCGCGTCGTACTCCACCTGCTGTAACTGGGCGAGTGGGAGCTTGCCATCCGCCACCAGTTTTGCGGTGGCCCTGAGATACGGCGCGCGATAGCCAAGCCCCAAGCTCCGCAATCGTCGTTCAGAAGCATTGGCTAGCGTCTCAGGACGCGGAAAAGTAAATCCGCGAAATCCGTTGACCCCGCCCCCTGTTTGCCGGTCCGCAGGACCGTGGCCGCTGAAGCGGCCGGCTGTACAGCCCCAAACAGGGGGTGGGGTGAGCGCGACCGGATCACCGTAGGCCTGGCAGAGCCGTTCGATCATGCCTTCGATCCGCTTGATGTTGTTAAAGGACGCGCAGATAAAGGACGCCAACGTTTCCCAACCATCCTGGCGCAGCACGCGCAACCCGCGATGGCGCCGAATGGCCTCATGAATCTGCATGTCCACGTCAATCGAGGAAAGAATGTCCTGCATCGGCAGATCGAGCGCGAAGTAGTGCGTGATGCGGTGAGACGTCACTGCAGCATCCGTCGACTCGACCAGCAGCCGTTCTTCCGCTTGGCGAATTTTCACGACAGAAGCGCCAAGGAAGCCGTAGAACCACCCGTCGTGGGTGTGCCAGCGGAAGGTTTGCCCTGACGCTAAGGTGGTGGGGAGTGAAAAATCCTTAGCGGGGACTTCAAACATGAACCATCACACCACAGAACCACAGAATAGCCACAGAGACACAGAAAAAAACTGGTCATCAAGATTTCTCTGTGTTTCTGTGGAATTCTGTGACATCTGTGGTGTGAGAAAGTTAGACTTTCGGAAGGGTAATGCCTTGCTGCCCTTGGTATTTGCCCTTGCGATCGGCATAGGAGACTTCGGGCAGTGACCCGGCCTCAAAGAAGAGCACTTGCGCGATGCCTTCAAAGGAATGAATGCGCGCCGGCAGCGGCGTGGTGTTGGAAATCTCAATGGTGAGGTGCCCTTCCCAGCCCGGCTCAAGCGGAGTAATGTTCACCACAATCCCACAGCGCGCATAACTGGATTTGCCAAGACAAATTCCTAGCACCGAACGCGGCATGCGGAAAAACTCCACCGAACGCGCCAGCGCAAACGAGTTGGGTGGCACGATGCACGCCGGACCTTTAAAATCGACAAACGAGTCCTGGCTGAACTCTTTCGGATCCACGACCGCCTGCTTCAAGTTGGTAAAGATCTTGTAGTCATCGGTCACGCGGATATCGTAGCCCATCGACGAGAGGCCGTAGGAGATTTTGCCCTCCCGAACGAGCCGTTCTTCAAACGGATCAAGCATCCGGTATTGTTTCACGTACTCGCGGATTTCCCAGTCCACGAGGATCCGGCCTGTGGACTGAATATGCTCAGGCAGATCGCTCAATTTCGTTTGTGTTGCTAGCATCGTTAGCTCCCCTTTTTCTCAGTTGAGAGGAGTAAGTGAATCCGATTGGCGGTGCCGTGGACCGCAATGAGCGGCAGTTTCTTCTGCTTGCGGCGAAGCTGCTTCAGGTGCGGATTGGCCTCGTGGCGCACCCAACTGACGGGCCGCTCTTTGACCTGGGCGAGCCCGTCGTGGCCCCAATGAGCCTTGACGAACGCTTTGCATTTCTTGGAGAGCTCAGGCGTTAACATCCAACCCATCACGCACCTCCTCATTCGCTAGCGTATAGCGTTTAGCGGATAGCGTATAGAATGTTCTGTCGAGGTCTTCCTATACGCTACACGCTGTACGCTATACGCTAGAACATTATTTCGCGTTACGAGCAGCCGGAGGTGCAGCCGCAGTTGAGACACTTGTAGCAGGCGGCGTTGCGGACCATGAGCGAGCCGCATTCTGGACAGGCGGGGGCGTCGGCCTGTGCGACAAATGTGAGCTTCTCTTGTTGTTCAAACGCGCTCGTGGCGGCCTGTGCGACTTGGGTCGGCGATTTAGTCGCGACAGGAGTTGCGGTTGCGCCATTTCCGTTTGAAGGCTTTGAGCCGGGTGTCTCCGTGACGCGGAACTGCTGGGCCTCTTCAGGCGGCAAGAATTTCAGCGCCATCCAGCGGAAGATATAGTCGACGACGGACTTCGCAAACCGGATGTCTCGGTTGTTGGTCACTCCACCCGGCTCAAAGCGCACATGGCTGAATTTGTTCACGAGCACTTTCAGCGGCACCCCATATTGCAAAGACAGCGAGACCATGGTCGCAAAACAGTCCATGAGCCCGGAGAGGGTCGAGCCTTCTTTCGACATCGTGATGAAGATTTCACCCGGTTGGCCGTCTTCAAAGAGGCCGACGGTCAGATACCCTTCATGACCTCCGACGGAAAACTTGTGCGTGAGGGCTTGGCGCTCATCCGGCAGCCGGCGGCGATAGGGAGTGCCGACCGGCGCTTTGGCCTTGCCGGAGGTGTCATCTTTGCTAGTGGAGAGCGGTTGCACCCACTTGGAGCCGTCGCGGTAAATCGCCAACGCTTTAATACCCAGCCGCCAGGCTTCGATGTAGGCCTGCATAATCTCTTCAATGCTTGCTTCTTGCGGCATGTTCACGGTCTTGCTAATCGCGCCGGAGATAAAGGGCTGGACCGCGCCCATCATACGCACATGGCCCATGTATTGAATCGAGCGTGAGCCATGGATCGGACTAAACGCGCAGGCAAAAATCGACAGGTGCTCGGGATTCAGGCCTGGGGCGCCTTC
>CAYNXT010000111.1:1262-5460 GCA_964401235.1 uncultured Planctomycetales bacterium | reverse complement strand
GATCAAACGGCTCGCGGCGACCGTCTTTCTTGATCACCATCAAGGGCTGCTCTTCGACGTGCTCATAGGTCGTAAAGCGCTTGCCGCAGCCCAGGCACTCGCGTCGACGGCGAATCGCATCCCCATCGCCGCTGGCGCGCGAATCGACGACCTTATCCTCTTGATGACCGCAGAAAGGGCATTTCATTTGAAGTGTGCGTAGGTGACCCCGTTCGTCCGATTACCCGAGTGAATGCAGCTCTCGTTCCAGATCTTCCACCGAATAACCTGACTGAAAGCCTCGCTCCACCAAGTAGCTTTCCATTTCCCACAGCGTCAGTCCCGCCTGGTGCGCGGCCTCTGACAGCGTGAGCCTGCCGCTTCGATACTGTTCCGCGGCCTTCTCTTTGATGAAATCAGCGTAGCCTAACATGACGAGCCTTCAGATTCTGGGACCCCATATATAACTCGGTTATTTCGGAGTGTAGCATCTGGACTTCGATCGCACGAGCAGTCATGGCATAAATTTCTTAAGCTTCAACTCTCGAATCGGCTGGAAGTGTTTGACGTTACTGGTGCACAAAACTAGGTTATGCTCGGCGGCGGTTGCCGCAATGATCGCATCGCCGACTCGAAGCCCATGTGGGAGCGCATGCTCTTCAATGTACACCGCAGCCCGGTGTCCGATGTTCTCGGTCAGCGGCAAGGTCCGAAAGTCAAAATCCTTAATAAAGCTCTTGGTGTGGTCCTGCTGCGTGATGTTTCTGGCTCCCTGCAGGAGTTCCATGTACGTCTGAATAGACAGGAGCCGTTCTTCGGCGTCGGAGACGAGACGTGCCGCGCTGGTATGACCGCGCTGGATCCAAATAAAAATATCCGTATCAAAGATCACGGTAGCGCCCCACCCGCAACCGGGCCATCTCCTCATCCACCGTCATCGTCTTCTTCCCTCTGCGCATATTGAAAAAAGGATGTTCGGTGATGCGCCTGAGAGCCTTGGTGGTGTTCGAACGAAGGATGCCTTTGAGTTTGCCGTGATAAACAATGCGGACATCCTCATTCCGAGCAAGGGCCTTGAGCACGTCATGCATGCGATACCGCAACTCTACAATGCTTGCCTTCATGGTAGCCTCCTAAATGTGTATATTATAACTATACATAATATGGCGAGCGGGGTCAAGTCCTGATCGCCGCCAGTCGAAGGTGCGGGTAGAGGGGAAACCGATTGGCAAGGGCGGCGACGCGGCGTGCAACAGCCTGAATTGCGGCAGGATCCTGGCGGCGGGTCAGCACTTCATCGATGAGTTGGGCGATCTCTTCCATCTCCCGCTCTTTCATCCCGCGCGTGGTCAGCGCCGGAGTGCCCAGCCGAATACCGCTGGCCTTGCCGGGCGGCAGCGGATCAAACGGAATCGCGTTTTTATTCACGGTGATCTTGGCCTGCTCCAGCGTCTCTTGCGCTTCCTTCCCCGTGAGCCCTTTTGGCGTGAGATCCACGAGCAACAGATGGTTGTCCGTCCCCCCTGAGACAATCCGATAGCCTCGTGTGGCGAGCGCCGTCGCCAACGCTCTGGCATTGGCCACGACTTGCCGCTGATAGCTCTTAAACTCCTCGCCCACCGCGTCCTTAAAGCAGACCGCCTTGGCGGCAATCACGTGCATTAGTGGCCCGCCCTGGTTGCCGGGAAAGAGCGCGGAATCAATGGCCTTGGCAAACTGGCTGCGGCAGAGGATAAACCCGCCGCGCGGACCGCGCAGCGTCTTGTGCGTCGTCGAGGTGACAAATTCTGCGTAGGGAACCGGGTTCGGGTAGACGCCGGCGGCCACCAATCCGGCAAAGTGCGCCATGTCGACTAGGAGCATGGCACCGACCGTATCCGCAATCTTGCGAAAGCGGGCAAAATCCAACACGCGAGGATACGCCGAATAGCCGGCTAATATTAGTTTGGGTTTGTGCTGCTTCGCCAGCGCTTCCATGTCATCGTAGTCGATCTGCTCCGTCTCTTTCTTCACGCCATACGGCACGATGGTAAAAAACCGGCCGGAGAAGTTCTTCGGGTGGCCGTGTGAAAGATGTCCGCCGTGGGCCAGGCTCATGGCCAGGATCGTATCGCCCGGCTGGAGCATCGCGTACAAGACCACGATGTTGGCTTGCGTGCCGGAGTGCGGCTGCACGTTCGCATGCTCGGCGCCAAAGAGCGTCTTCACGCGCTCAATCGCCAGCCGCTCGGCCGTATCCACATGCTCGCAGCCGCCATACCAGCGCGCGCCAGGGTAGCCCTCCGCGTACTTGTTCGTCATCACCGAACCCTGCGCTTACATAAGGGCTGGTCTGGTTAAATTCTGGGTGGCGATGATCTCTAAATGCTAATGCTGCCGATGCGCTTCACGCTGTATAGATTCGGCAATCTCGGGATCCACCATCGATAACGATTTCATCGGCATGCTTTTCGCTCAATCGCTGCGATCTGCTTCACGCGCCGTTCATGGCGCCCACCGGACTCAAATGGGGTGGCGAGCCACGTCTCAACAATCCGCTTGGCTTGGGGGGTGGTAAGCTTTTCCGCCCCAAGGACCAGCACATTGGCATCGTTGTGCGCACGAGCGCGCTCCGCGTCAAACCGGTCGCTGCACACACCGGCTCGAATCCCTGGGAGTTTATTGGCGACGATGGCGATGCCGATGCCGGATTTGCACAACAGGATCCCCTGGTCAAACCGCTTCTGTGCCACCGCCTTGGCCACTTTGTAGCCGATCGTCGGATAGTCGCACGGGTCTGCGGAATGGGTGCCGAGGTCGGCTACGACAAGTCCCTTTGCCTGCAGGAGAGGGATCAGTTTGGCCTTTAACGCAAAGCCGCCGTGATCGCCGCCGATTGCGACGCGACGGATGGCCGGAGCGCGCGATGTCATGAGTGCCGCTGCATCTCCAAGGTCTTGATCACCCGCTCAATGGCCTCGCTGATTTCTGCAAAACACACTTCGTAGACTTCGAGCGGCTTGCCAATCGGATCCGGAATGCCGGCGCGCGACTCCTCATTCGATGACGGGGTGAGGCCATAGGTTTTCAGCAAATGTCCTTTGCCTTTCGAAGAGGGCGAGCGCCGGAGGATCTCCTCGATATGGAGCGGTTCCATCGCCAGGATGAGGTCGGCCTCTTCGAGCATGTCCAAGGTGAGCGCTCGAGTTCGATGATCCGAGCAGTCCACACCGATATCCAACAGCACGCGTATAGTCTCTCGCGTCGGAGGCATGCCCTCCATCGCGAAGACGCCTGCCGAGCCGACCTCGATGGCGCCCAGTCCGGCACGCTCCAGCCGGTGGCGCATGAAACGCTCCGCCATCACGCTGCGACAGCTATTGCCTGTACAGACAAATAAAATCCGCTTCACGCTCATCGAATTAAAGCGAGTAGATCGACTTTCGGAATTGCGCCTTCTCGATGAATTTCAAGGCGTCCGTCTCTAGTGACTTCGACCACGGTGGATTCGCGGCCGAGCTTTGTCGGCCCGCCGTCAAGCATGCAATCGACGGCGCCATCGAGCGCGACTAAGACTTCCTGAATATCGGTGGGTGGCGGCGAACCGGAACGATTCGCGCTGGGCGCTGCCACCGGCACGTCGCAGGCCTTGAGAAACGCGCGCGCGATCGGATGGTCCGGCAGCCGAAAACCAACGGTCTTGCCGTCGTTGCCCGGCAGGATAATCGTCAGCGGACCCGGCCAAAACTGTTCGATCAATCGCTGGGCCACTGGGGGGATGGTGGAGAGATACGGCCGCATCTGCTCAGGCGAATGCAGGTGCAGCGAATACGGTTTCTCCGGCGGCCGGCCCTTGACGCGATTGAGCTGCTCCAGGGCCTTGGGGTTGGTCGCATCGGCTCCTAATCCATACACCGTTTCGGTCGGAAAGACGACGAGCCCTCCGCTACGAAGGATTCTTGCCGCCTCAGCAATGCCCACAATCCGCGGACTATTCATGCTTGCCGGAGCCCCGAACCCCGAACCCCGAACGTGTAAGATTTTGATCTGCTTTACGCGCATTCTCTGTGAGGCGTTGTTTATGTACTACCAGCGCCTTCTGCAGTCGGGCATCGCTCAGAGCCAGGCACTGCACTGCCAGAATCGCCGCGTTGGCCGCGTTATCGATGGCGACGGTGGCGACCGGCACCCCTTGGGGCATCTGGACGGTAGAGAGCAGGCTGTCCAGCCCCTTGAGGCT
>CAYNXT010000111.1:0-1252 GCA_964401235.1 uncultured Planctomycetales bacterium | reverse complement strand
GGGAGTAGGGCTTCTCCGGCGGCCGGCCCTTCACCTCGTTGAGCCGCGCAATCGCCGTCGGGTTGGTCGCATCGGCGGCCAAGCCGTAGACCGTCTCCGTCGGGAACGCCACCAGCCCCCCGCCCCGCAGGATCTCCGCCGCCTGGGTCAGGCCTTCGGCGTCCGGGGCGTCGCCGAACATCGGAAAGACGCGCGGCGTCGAGGGCATCACCGGCGGCGCAGGCGCTGGTTGGCCTTCCGGACGCCCGCCACCAGCTGGCGCTTGTGAGCCGCCAGCGCGCGCCGAAGGCGGGGGTCGGCCAAGGCGAGACATTGCACCGCCAAGATGGCGGCGTTGGCCGCATTGTCGATGGCGACGGTGGCCACCGGCACCCCCTTGGGCATCTGGACGGTCGAGAGCAGGCTGTCCAGCCCCTTGAGGCTTTTGCTCTCAATCGGCACCCCAATAACCGGGAGCGTTGTGTGCGCAGCGATCACTCCCGCTAAGTGGGCAGCGCCGCCGGCACCGGCAATAATCACCTTGATGCCGCGAGCCATCGCGCGGCTGGCATACTGGCGCACCAATGCGGGGGTACGATGCGCCGAGAGTACCCGCGATTCAGCCGGTACGCCGAAGCTTTCCAAGGTCTTGGCCGCCTGCTCCATCACCGGCCAATCAGAGTCAGATCCCATTAGAATGCCCACCACCGGAACCCGCTTGGTGATTAAGTGATTAGGTGATTGAGTGATTGAATGTGATGTCCGTTGTCTCATGTGAGAACCTCCTCATAATTTTGTATTTCCTTAATCACTTAATCACTCAATCACTTAATTACAGGGTGTTTCAGGGCGCGATAGCCGATGTCCTTGCGGTAGTGTGCGCGCTCAAATGCAATCTTTTGCACCGCTTCATAGGTCCGCTTGAGCGCGACCTCCAAGTCGGGTCCGGTGCCGGCAATGTTCAGCACCCTCCCCCCCCACGTGACATAGCGCTCCCGATCCTTCTTGGTACCGGCATGACACACCATGATATCTTTTTGATGCTCAAACGCCTCCAAGCCGCCGATCTCCTTGCCAATTTGAAAATCACCTGGGTAGCCACCGGAGGCCATCACGATGCACGCGCAGCTCCCGCGTTCCCATTCGCACTGCGTCGTCGAGAGCCGCCCCTCCACCGCATCATCCAAGATGGGCACCAGATCGCTCTTGAGCAGCGGCAACACCGTCTGGGTCTCCGGATCGCCAAAGCGCACATTGTATTCGAGTACCTTAG